>NZ_BBWM01000028.1:0-103244 GCF_001463805.1 Aureimonas sp. D3
CCGCCGCACAGTGCTATGCAGCGCCGAAGACTGCTTGGAACCGCGGCGCTACGCGACGAGATTCGAACCAGATTGCATCGTCGCTAGGCAACTCCGTCCAGCAAGGCATGGCAAGCTGATCAGAAGCTGAGAAGTTTCATGCATTGCCTGCATAGCAGGCATGTGGCTTTGCGTCTGGTGATACCCACAAAATCGATTTAATTTGGATCTCAGTCGGACGGAAGGGAGCTTACCTCCTCCCGAGCTTTCTTCTCCGGCCGTTTCCTCCCAGGGATGCTCCAGGCATTCCAACTTTCAGGCCGGGCTTTCGAGCTCGGCTTTTCTTTTAGGTACAATGGCCCACAGGCTGCGCAAAACCGACGAGCCGACTTGTCATCGGTTTGTCTTGCTGGTCTCCTAAACCGCAGCATGGTCGCGCTTCCCTCCGTCTCGCCCGCCGCCGCAAAGCCAGCGAGAGCCTTCAGCGTCTTTCGCGTCTTTCTTCTTCTGGGTCTCACCTCGTTTGGCGGCCCGATCGCGCATCTCGGCTACTTCCGGCAGGCCTTCGTCGAGCGGCGCAAGTGGATGGACGAAGCCAGCTATGCCGATCTCGTGGCGCTTTGCCAGTTCCTGCCCGGCCCGGCCTCCAGTCAGGTGGGCTTCGCCATCGGGTTTCAGCGTGCGGGCCTGCGCGGTGCGCTTGCCGCCTGGGCCGGTTTCACCCTGCCCTCCGCCCTTCTCATGTATGTCGTCGCGCTCGGTGCCGGACGCTTCAACACTGGCGGCGGCAGCGATCTCGTTCGATCGCTGAAGATCCTCGCCGTCGCTGTCGTGGCGCAGGCGGTCTGGGGTATGAGCCGGACGCTGACACCCGATCGCAAACGCGCCGCCATCGCACTCGTGGCCTTGGCGCTGGTCGCCCTCGGGCCGAGCGCGCTGGCGCAGGGTTTGTCGATCGCGGTTGGCGCGCTTCTGGGGCTCTTCTTCTGCCGCGAGCCGATGGAAACGGTGTCTTCTCCGACCCATGACACCCCGCCGGCGCGCCGGCGTCTCGCCTTTGCGGCCCTCGCGCTTTTCGCGTCACTGGTCTTCATTCTGCCCCTTCTCGCCCCGCTCGTGCCCTCGCCTGCGCTGCATCTCTTCGATGGGTTCCTACGCTCGGGGGCCTTCGTCTTCGGCGGCGGCCATGTGGTGCTGCCGCTCCTCGAAGCCGAGACCGTTCGGCCGGGCTTCGTCGGGGCCGATGCCTTCCTCGCGGGCTATGGCGCGGCTCAGCTCGTGCCTGGCCCGCTTTTCACCTTCGCCACCTATCTCGGCGCGCTCGCCCCCGCGCCGGGCGGCCTCGTCGGCGCGGCTCTGGCAACGCTCGCGATCTTCATGCCGGGCCTGCTCCTGGTGCTGGCGGCCCTGCCCTTCTGGGACGAGCTGCGGCAGCGCCCATCCGCGCGCGCCGCCCTGCGCGGAGCCAACGCTGCCGTGGTCGGCGTGCTCGCCGCCGCGCTTTACGATCCCGTCTGGACCCATGCCGTGACGAGCCCGCGCGACATGCTGCTCGCCGTCACCGGCTTCCTGCTGCTGGTCCTCTGGTCGCGTCCGCCCTGGCAGGTCGCGCTCGCACTCATCGCGGCGGGCTTCATCGTATGAGCACGAAAAAGGCGGCTGGTTGCCCAGCCGCCTCGATCGATCGGAGTCTGGTCCGGATCAGCGTTTGAGCGAACCGCAGAAGCGCTGGATGCGGGTGCAGGCTTCCTCCAGCAGGGCGTCCGAGGTCGCGTAGCTCAGGCGGAAGTTGGGGCCGAGGCCGAAGGCCGTGCCGTGAACGACCGCGACGCCTTCCTGCTCCAGCAGAGCCGTGACGAAATCCTCGTCCGTCTCGATGCGCTTGCCCGCTTCGGTGGTGGAGCCGATCAGCCCGCGCACCGAAGGGTAGACATAGAACGCGCCCTCGGGCGACGGGCATTCGATGCCGCTTGCCTGGTTGAGCATGGACACCACGAGATCGCGGCGGCGCTCGAACATGGCGCGGTTCTTCGGGATGAAGTCCTGTGTGCCGTTCAACGCCTCGACGGCGGCCCATTGCGCGATCGAGCAGGCGCCCGAAGTCTGCTGACCCTGGATCATGTCCATCGCCTTGATGAGCTTCAGCGGGCCGCCGGCATAGCCGATGCGCCAGCCGGTCATGGCATAGGCCTTGGACACGCCGTTGATCGTGATCGTGCGCTCATAGAGCGCCGGCTCGACCTGCGCGGGCGTGGCGAAGGTGAAGTCGCCATAGACGAGATGCTCGTACATGTCGTCGGTCATGACCCAGACATGCTCATGGCGCATGAGCACATCGGTCAGCGCCTTGAGCTCGGCATGGGTATAGGCCGCGCCGGTCGGGTTGGACGGCGAGTTGAACAAGAACCACTTCGTCTTGGGCGTGATGGCGCGCTCCAGCGCCTCGGCCGTCAGCTTGAAATTATCCTCCTGCCGCGTCTCGACGACGACGGGCGTGCCGCCACACAGCGACACCATCTCGGGATAGCTCACCCAGTACGGCGCGGGGATGATGACCTCGTCGCCGGGGTTCAGCGTCGCCATGAAAGCGTTGAAGAGAACGTGCTTGCCACCCGTCGAGACGATCGTCTGCTCGGGCTTGTAGTCGAGCCCGTTCTCGCGCTTGAACTTGGCGGAGATCGCCTCGCGCAGCTGCGGAATGCCGGAGATGGGCGTGTACTTGGTTTCGCCGCGCGCGATCGCCTCGACGGCCGCCTGCTTGATATTGTCGGGCGTGTCGAAATCCGGCTCGCCGGCGCCGAGGCCGATGACGTCCCGCCCCTGTGCTTTCAGCTCACGCGCCTTCTGCGACACGGCAATGGTGGCGGACGGCTTCACGCGGTCCAGGGAAGCGGCGAGAAAACCCATGATCAGGCTCCGGGAAACGACATCGAATCTTCACTCGACTTTCGCCCGCGGCCGGCCGAGCGCGAAAATCGGCGGACCCTAGTCCCGCACCCGCCTCGGCGCAAGGCGAAGACCCATCAAGATCGTTGATGCCAGGCGCACAAAAAGGAATTGGCCGTTCGAGCCGCGCTTGGCTCCAATACGGGGAGATCAATAAGGAGACCTCCGGGAATGCTGACCGTCTATGGCATGAGCGACAGCGGCAATTGCTACAAGCCGCGCCTTCTTCTGTCGCTAATGGGTCGCCCGTTCCGCCATGTCGAGGTCTCGACACGCGATGGCTCCACCCGCACGGAAGCGTTCCTGAAGCGCAACCCGGCCGGCCAATGTCCACTTCTGGAACTGGAGGATGGCCGGCTCCTCGCCGAGTCCAACGCCATTCTGGCGTATCTCGCTGATGGCACGGACTTCCTCCCCACAGACCCGTTCGAGCGCGCCGAAACGTTGCGCTGGATGTTCTTCGAGCAGAACGCGCATGAGGGCAGCATCGCCGTCCGCCGCTCGCTGACGGTCTACCCGGAGCGCAAGAGCGCCGCTACGCCTGAGCGCATGGCGCTCACCTTCGAGAATGGAATGCGCGCCCTCGCCGTGATGGAACGCCATTTAACGGCCGCGCCCTGGTTCGGACCGGGCCGCCCCAGCGTCGCCGACATCGCGCTCTATCCCTACACCGCCACGGCCGCCGATGGCGGCTTCTCGCTCGACGGCTTCCCCGCCATTCGCCGCTGGCTGGCCAGTGTGGAAGCTCTGCCGGGTTTCCAGCCGGTCGGTTGGGCGCCCTCGCCCTAACGAAAAACGGCCTGCCCGAGGGAGGATCGGGCAGGCCGCCAAAGGCTCAACTCACGCGTTCGATATCAATCGTCGCCGGGGACGATCTTGTCGAGGTCCACGGTCGGCGCGTTCTGGAGAATGTCGCGCGTCAGCGTCGGCGCGGTCACGCGCGTCTTGCTGCCGTCCATGGTCATCTGCAGGGCCGACCAGCTGACCAGCACGTCCTTTTCGCCGATGCCGAGGAAGCCGCCCACTTCGATCACGACGGCCTGAACCGTTCCGTCGGAACCGAGCACGAAATCCTCGATCTCACCGATCTTCTCGTTATTCGCGCCGTAGACGTCCTTGCCTTCGAGCTTGTCGGCCAAGAAGCGGGCCGGAGCTGCGCCCGTGACGACGTCCGGAAGGACGATGATCACTTCGCTATTGGCAGCTCCGGTGGCTGCGGGAGCAGCGGTCGTCGTGGCCGTCTGCGCGAAAGCGGCGGAGCCGAGAAGCGTGGCGAAACCGGCGGCGAGAACGAGGGACTTCATACGCGGATCATTCCTTTTACAAAAGGCTCCGAAGACAAGAAACGCGCTTCGGATCACGGAGACAGAATGTCGCGATAAGGGATCGGTTCCCGGCCACGATCGCATTTCATGGCCAGGAACCGAACCGCACACGTCAGGCCTCAGGAGGCGGGGAAGACCACGCCGCAGGCCATGCGCGAGCCGGCATTGCCGGTCGGCTGCGAGTGATGATCGTCCGGCGCGCCGTGCACCATGATGGCCGTGCCGTCCGCATCCTTCAGCGGTGCGTCGCCATCCTCGAAGCGAACCATGGGATTGAACTGCTGGAAGCGCGCGACACCGCCCTGCACATAGATATTGGCCATGTCGCCCGCATGGGGTCCGCCCTCGACCTCGAACCCGTGCTGCTTGTTCGTCGGGTTATGATGGCCGCCAGCCGAGTCGAAATTGCCTTCGCAGAGGCCCTTGGCATGGAAATGCAGGCCATATTCCCCGTCCTGCATTCCCGTGAGGTCGCCATCGACGATCACGCCGTTCGGCGTTTGCGTGATACGGATCGTGCCATGCGGCTGGCCGTCCGCACCGCGCATGGTCACGCCGATCGGCTCGCTCGTCGCAGCAGGCGCCGGGGTCTGCGCGAAGGCCGGCAGAGCGGCCGACAGGGCTATGGCGGTGGCGGAAAGAAGGAGGGCTTTCATCGGGTGTCTCCGGTCGGGGCGGCAAGCCGAGCCGGCTCCGCCATGCCGGGCCAACGCCACCTTGCCGGAGCCGTTCCCAGCCGATCAGCGTCCTCGCGCGAGCGTGAAGGCCGCCGCTCAGCGTTTGGAGGTCCGCAAGGGCCAGGTTTGGGGCCACCGGCTCATATCGTCCTGCCCGTTGCATTCGGATTGCTCCCGAGCGTCCACCAGCCGCAACTGGAGCGCTTCCGGATCGAGTTCATATTCGGCAGAGATGCCGCAATCCCCGATGCCACGCCCCTTCAGGAAGGTGATCAGCCGGTTCCCGTCCCAGCCCGCGTTCCAGATCGTCATCGTGGCCACCGGGCCATCGGCGGCCATGGACACCACGGGGAACACATCCGCCGAGTCCCCCTCCTGAAGATAGAGGCGGGACGGCTCGTTGTACGCGCCGGGGCTCCCGCAGGCCAGAACGTAGAGACGCGCCTGATCGCCCATCGGCACGGAGAAACCCAGAATCGATGGCGGAAAGCCGTTGAAGTCCGAGCACTGCCCCGGGCCTTCGCTCCAAAGCCTGCGCACGCTGGCCGGCAGCGCGGCCGCATCGGTGATATCGCTCGCCAACAGGCTGGGCTTGGTCGGCGCCTTATCGCCCTTGTCGATCAGAGCATTGGCGGTGCCGGTTCGTTGCTGATCCTCGTCCATCTTGCGCAGGGCCGCCACCAGCCCGGACAGCGAGAATGTCGTGCTCTGCGTCTTGCCTGCCGGCGTCAGGCTGATCTCGACAGTCGAGGCGCGCTTGAGATCGGCCAGAAGATCACCGAGATCGGCGCTGACGGCTTGGCCTTCCTTGTCGGCATGAAAGGCGCTCGCCGGCAGCTCCCGGCTCGCGCCATCGTCGAAGCGCAGCGTTACCGGGCCGGACAACGGAGCGGCCTCGCGCAACCCGATCGCAAGCTTCGGCACGTCCGCCGCGCCGGGTCCCCGCCGAATCCCCAGGGCGATGAGCGGGGCGTTCCCTTTCGAAAAGGTGGAAGCGTCGCAGTCGAGTCCTGACGTGCAGGTCAACGACCAGTCGCGATAGATGCCGCCCGTGGCGGCCAGCGCTCCGGTCACAGCAAGCCCAGTCAAGGCGATGGCCATTCGTGTCACACGCAATTTCCGTCCTCCCATTCGCCCGCCCACAAGGCCCTGTCTGTCCCGCAAGCCTTTGGCGATCTCGCGACCATTCTCGCCGACGGGCGAAGACTGCTTCGACGGGGTTCACCGGCTAGGGCCGGTGCGGAAGATAGTCGATCCCGCCCGGACATCTCAACGTATGCGCGCTATTTCCCCAGCCGATCGTACCGTATTTTGGCATGGACCACCCGGCAGGCGTTCACATCGCGGGATCGCGCTTGCGCCGCCGGGTCGTCTCGCGCACACCTGCGGCAGGTTCAATTCGAGGCGCCAGCATGATCGAAGACGAAGAGCATCCGAGCGGCGAACTCACGGTGCGCATTCTGGCCATGCCGGCCGACCGCAATGCCGCCGGCGATATTTTCGGCGGCTGGGTGATGTCGCAGATGGATCTGGCCGCCGGCATTCGAGGGGCCGAGCGCGCGCAGGGGCGGGTCGCCACGGTTGCCGTCGAAACGCTGGCATTCCGCCGCCCTGTGAAGGTGGGGGACACGCTCTGCGTTTATTCTTCCATCGAGAAGGTCGGGCGCACATCGATCCGCTTGAAGATCGAGGCTTGGGCGCGCCGCTACCTCACCTCCGAACGCGTGAAGGTGACGGAGGGCGTCTTCGTCATGGTGGCGCTGGATGAAGAGGGCAGGCCGACGCCCGTTCCGGTTTCGGACGACTGAAGGCCTTCTACCCGCCGCAAAACGCGCCACGGTCGCGCTTCACTTCGGCAACGGATCCGGCATCGAACCGGAGACGGCGGCATCGTCACGCTGCCCTATCGAAGGTGCCAGCGCGGCGCCGTCGGTCGCTCAATGAGGGAATCAAGATCGATGCTCAGCAATCGCATCTTCGGAAGGCTACTCCTGATGATCGCCATTTCGTCTGTCGGCGCGTTGGCAATCGAAGCCAGGGCGCAGGAAGCTGGCGAAAAGATTCCGGTGCCAGCCGAAACACAGACCAGCAAGAGTGATGACCCAAAGGCTTCACTGAAAACGAGCAACGCCCCTACGAAACAATGCGGCAAATCCGGGACTGACGGGCGTGATGGTCAGGACGGAAAAGGGGTGAGCGGAGGAAAAGGTGGCAAGGGCGGCAAGGGCGGTTTTGGCTCCTGCGATGATCGATAAGGAAGCCCGGGATCGTGCCCCTCACCTCCGATGAGCGTGAGATAGGCAGACGCGCCACTCGAACCTGTCGCGGCCGTGTTTGAGAGGCCCCGCTCGTTGTGAGGTTTCCGCCTTCTATCGAAACGCTGCCTCCGCCGGCCTCACCGTCCTTCCGGTGTCAGACCGGGATCAAGCCATGGAGCCGGGCGATCATCTCGCCCGGCCCCTATCCTACGATGTCTCAGTTCGCCGGCGGCGGCGGTGTCGCGCCGGCCGGAGCCGGACGATCGCCAGCTGGCGGCGGCGGAGGCGGTGCGTCGCCGTTCACGAGGCTGGGCGGCGGAGGCGGAACGCGCGTGCCGGCATCCTCGACCTTCTTGGTGAAGGCGTCGAGGATGGGCTTTGCGGCCGCCATGCAGTCCGCCAGATCCTCGTCGCCACAGGTCACGCGAAGCGTCTGGCCTGGGCCCATATTGATTTCGAAGCCGGCGCGGGCGGGCATGGGCGGGCCATGACGGCCGTCAGGGCCACCGCGTTCGCCGCGCGGACCCTTTTCACGATCGCGGTCCCGGTCGCGCTTCTCCCGATCCTTGTCCTTGCCCTTGTGGTCGCGATCCTTGTCGTCCCGATCCCGGTAGAGATCGCGCATGTCGCGATCGCGGTCGCCCGCCTCGTCATCGCCGTCATTGGTCCGCGCCCAACGATCGCCATGGCGCATGTCGCGTGAGCGGTCGATGTCGCTCCGGTCGCGATAGGGGGGCAGGTCGTCGTCCGGGCGCACGTCCCGTTCGTATCGTCCGCCGCGATCCTCGCGGTCGGGGCCGTCTTCCTGCGCGTGCGCCAAAGGCGACGCGGCCGCAAGAAGCACGGCGGCCAATGTCAAGGGTTTCAGCATGGCTGGTTCCTTATCTCCGTGCGGATCGGGTTCCGCGCGCCCTCAACGCGTGATGGGCCAAAGCGTTGCTGCGCTTCGAGATCAGCTGACTCCGATTGTCGTGGAGACCGCCCATTCAGCGCCGCCCGGTCGGCTGCTCCAGGCCGAAAATTTCGTCGCTCACGTCGTCGATTTTCCTGCGCACCAGCGCCTGCGCATCGTGCAGCCCGCCATTGTAGAAGTACCCGCCCATCTTCTCGGCGAAAAACCGCATCAGCATCTCCGCCGGAATGGCGCCGATCGATTGGTCCAGTTCCTCGCGAAAATAGTCCTGAATGTCGGCGACGATCGCCTTGGTCTCGTCGCGATTGAACTGGATTGGCTTCATAGTGGGGACTCCCAAGAGTTCAGCGACAGCTCATACGCCGAGCCGTCCAATCCTGGACCGGGGCGCTGAAGCCATTTTGCCCGGCCTCGACGGACAGTCGCATATCAACCCGCATGGGCCGCCGTGCTTGCGGCTCGCACTCACTTGCAGATGGGCCGCAGCCGCGCCTTCACGTCGAGATGAAGATGGTCGGCATGGGCGCGGTTGTATCCCGGCCCCAGAACCGTGCCGAAATAGCGGCAGCTGCCCTGCCGGATCGCGGCTTGAAACGCCTTCTCGCGGAACGAGAACATGCCCTTGCGGCTGACGCGCATGGTGGAGCCGTCGCTGAAGCGGAAGCCGCCGACATCGAGCGCATTGCCGCTGGCATGTTCGGAGATCGTGCGCGAACCCGCAATGCGCGAGCAGCGGTAGGACGACATGTTGATCAGCGCCGTGGGCTTCTTCCAGAGCTTCCAGCGCGCGGCGGGCTTCACATCCTTGTCGAGCCAGCGGGCCACGCGCAGCGCCGCCTCGCAATTCATCGTCGCGGCCGGCGTCATGGCGATGCCTTTGACCGCCTCGGTGACGCGCACCGGGTTGGAAATGCCGCAGGATCGGCTCGTCTCGATCGGCGAAACGTCGGTGAAGCGCACGCCGAGCTTGCGCAACTCGCGCCGGCACATGGCCTCGTCGCTGGCGAGCGGTCGGTATCCGGGGGGCGTTTCGCGCTCCAGCGCGCCGCGCGGCGGGCGCACGATCGAGGGTGGCGGGACACGCGCCGAAAGTGAGGCATAGGAGGGCAGCGGCGTTCGCGCCGGTGGCGGCTTACGGGCGGGCGCGGGGCTCGCATCCGGCTCGGCCTCGATCTCGGACGGCTCGGCCTCGGTCAGCCCTTCCCACGGGTCGAACTCCGCCTCGGGCCGCGCGCCATAGGAGCCTCCAACGCCCGGCATCGCATCGGGCAGCGACGCTTCTTCGATCATGCGGCGGATCGGATCGTCGCGGGTGCTCGCGGGGCTGACGAGGCTGGTGGAGGCATCGCGCACGGGATAGGTGCGGCCGTAATCGCCGGGGCCGCGCTCGTGCTCCGGTACGGGCTCGGCGGCCGGCTCGGCGGGCTCGGGCGCGGCGGCCACCGGCGGCGGAGCAGGATCGGCCGAGCGGGCCGGCCGTTTGCGCGGCGGCGGATCGCCGAAGGCGGGACTGGGAACATATCCGCCCTCGGCCGGCGCGGCACCGCCCCAGACGAGGCGGCCGCCCGTGCGCGCATCGCGCGCCGTCGGCATGTTTGTAGGCTCTGGCGCGGAGACCGGCGGCATGGGAAAACCGGAGTCGAGCGCCTCGGCCAGATCATCGGCGCTCGCCGTCGCATACACGGCAACGGCGAGCGTGACGATGCGCCAACCCGTCTTACGCAGAACCATCGGGGCGGCCTTTACATCCTCCGCGAAACTCGAGCGGACAGGAGCAGGATGGGTTAATTTGGTAAGCGAATGATGAACGCGGAATCGCGAATGCGTGAGATTCCGAACCACCCTTTTGTCGCACCTTGTCTCAAACGCCCGCCGGAGCGTTTCGCGGCGATGGTTCGTTCCCCCTTTATTCTGCCGCAGCGCGAGGCCATATTCGCCCCATGCCCGATCCCAAGAAGCCCCGCCGCTCTCCCATTCTCGACTATGCCGACGCGTCGGAGCGCCTGCATCCGGGCTTCGGCGAAAGCCCGCAGCCCGAGCTGACCGGCACGCCCCTCTCCGGCCCCCTGTCCGGCTGGGCCGACGAGATCGCGCAGAACCTCGAGGAAGAGGCGCAGCGCAAGGCCGCGCAGAAGCCGGCGAAGGCGAAGAAGCCCTCCGCGCCCGTTGATGCCCCGAAGACCAAGCCGTCCAAGGCCGGCGCGTCCAAGACCGCGCGCGGCACCTCCATGGGCGTTGCGGCGACGCCGGCCGAGCGCGCGCGCGCGGGCCTCAACCCCGTGGCGGGCCTCGACGTCAGCCTGGAGGACGCCGCCGCCCTGCCCGAAAGCGGCGTCACGGCGACCGTTCAGGCGCTGCAGGACCTCATCACCTCCGGCAACCCGCTGCACAAGAACGGCGAGCTGTGGATTCCCCACCGCCCCGCCCGCCCGCAAAAGTCCGAAGGCGGCCACGCCTTCCGCATCGCCTCCGACTACACGCCGGCGGGTGATCAGCCGACCGCGATCGCCGACCTCGTGTCGGGCGTGTCGGACGGCGACATGACGCAGGTTCTGCTCGGCGTCACCGGCTCGGGCAAGACCTTCACGGTCGCGAACGTCATCGAAAAGACGCAGCGCCCCGCCCTGATCCTCGCGCCCAACAAGACGCTGGCGGCCCAGCTCTATGGCGAGTTCAAGAACTTCTTCCCGGACAACGCGGTCGAGTATTTCGTTTCCTACTACGACTATTACCAGCCGGAGGCCTACGTCCCGCGCTCCGACACGTTCATCGAGAAGGAATCCTCGATCAACGAGCAGATCGACCGGATGCGCCACGCCGCCACCCGCGCGCTTCTGGAGCGCGACGACGTGATCATCGTCGCCTCGGTCTCCTGCATCTACGGTATCGGCTCGGTCGAGACCTACACGGCGATGACCTTTCAGATGTCGATCGGGGACCGGCTGGACCAGCGCCAGCTTCTCGCCGATCTCGTCGCCCAGCAATACAAGCGCCGCGACATGGATTTCACGCGCGGCAGCTTCCGGGTCCGGGGCGACACGATCGAGATCTTCCCGGCCCACCTGGAGGATCGCGCCTGGCGCATCTCGCTCTTCGGGGACGAGATCGAGGCGATCCACGAGTTCGACCCGCTGACGGGCGCCAAGACCGACGATCTCAAGTCGGTGAAGATCTACGCCAACTCGCACTATGTGACGCCGCGCCCGACGCTGCAGCAGGCCGTGAAGTCGATCAAGGAGGAGTTGCGCCTTCGCCTGATCGAGCTGAACAAGGCCGGCCGCCTTCTGGAGGCGCAGCGGCTGGAGCAGCGCGTCACCTTCGACATCGAGATGATCGAGGCGACCGGCGCCTGCAACGGCATCGAGAACTATTCGCGCTATCTCACCGGCCGCCAGCCCGGCCACCCGCCGCCGACCCTGTTCGAATACCTGCCCGACAACGCGCTCGTCTTCATCGACGAAAGCCATGTCACCATTCCGCAGATCGGCGCGATGTACCGGGGCGACTTCCGCCGCAAGGCGACGCTGGCCGAATACGGCTTCCGCCTGCCCTCCTGCATGGACAATCGCCCGCTCCGCTTCGAGGAGTGGAACGCCATGCGCCCGCCGACCGTCGCCGTGTCGGCGACGCCCGGCTCGTGGGAGTTGGAGCAGTCCGGCGGCGTCTTCGCCGAGCAGGTCATCCGCCCGACCGGCCTCACCGATCCCCCGATCGACATTCGCCCCGCTCGCTCCCAGGTGGACGATCTCCTGGGCGAAATCCGCGAGGTCACGGCCAACGGCTACCGCGTGCTCTGCACCGTGCTCACCAAGCGCATGGCCGAGGACCTCACCGAATATCTGCACGAGCAGGGCATCCGCGTGCGCTACATGCACTCGGACATCGACACGCTGGAGCGCATCGAGATCATCCGCGATCTGCGGCTGGGCGCCTTCGACGTTCTGGTCGGCATCAACCTCCTGCGCGAGGGTCTCGACATTCCCGAATGCGGTCTCGTCGCCATTCTGGATGCGGACAAGGAAGGTTTCCTGCGTTCGGAAACCTCGCTGATCCAGACGATCGGCCGCGCCGCGCGCAACGTGGACGGGCGCGTCATCCTCTATGCCGACCGCACCACCGGCTCGATGGAACGCGCCATCGCCGAAACCAACCGCCGCCGCGACAAGCAGGAGGCCTATAACCGCGAGCACGGCATCACGCCGGAATCGGTCAAGGCCAAGATCGCGGACATTCTGGACAGCTATTACGAGAAGGATCACGTCCGCGTCGGCGCCGGCCCCACCGCCAAGGAAGGCGCGCTGGTCGGCAACAATCTCAAGAGCCATCTGGAGCATCTCGAAAAGGAGATGCGCCATGCCGCCGCCGATCTCGACTTCGAGAAGGCCGCGCGCCTGCGCGACGAGATCAAGCGCCTTCAGGCGACCGAACTGGCCGTCGCGGACGATCCGATGGCGCGTGAGGTGGACATCGCGCTCTTTGGCGGCGGCGAGCCCTCACGCGGCAAGCGCCCCGCGCGCGGCAAGGGGGCCAACCACCAGAACCCGCGCTTCGGGCCGAACGGCGAGCCCCTCGCCGCGCGCATCCAGGGCGACCATGCGAGCGTGAAGGCTCTGCGCCCGAAGGACGCGGACGACACACGTGCGGACGAAAGCCATTCCTATTTCCAGCGCCCGACGCTGGACGACATGGGACCGGGCACCGACACGCCGACGCCCAACCGCTCGCTCTTCCGCAAGAACTCGCTGGACGAGATGACCGTCGGCCGCACGGAAAAGCCCAAGCACGACGGCCCCCTCCCCGCGCGCCCGAGCGCCGGCGAGGACGCCAAGCCGATCCGCCGCGAGAAGATCGGCGTGGGGAGTTATGAGGATGCGGGGGACGAGAAGCGGCGGAAGCGCCGGCCGGGGAAGACGGGACGGCCGGGGCGGTGATGCAATTACATCGAACGTCCATGGCTTGAATTCATAGTTGTGGATGGAATTTATTCCTATTAATTTTTTCTGAAAGCTGCTACGACTCCGTTTATGGCGGAATCAAGAAACCAGCGCATTCGCGACCCCATACACGGCTTGATTGTATTCAAGAGTCGTTCCGCCATAGATCAGCTTGCTTGGCGGCTCATTGGTACGTCTGAGTTTCAAAGGCTACGCCGAATTCATCAGCTTGGCGTATCAGAATTCACGTTCCCCGGTGCCGTCCATACGCGCTTTGCGCATTCCATAGGTGTGTTCTTTTGCGCGCGCTTGCTCGTTGATGTTATCGAACGTGAACTTACTAACTCCGGCAAGACCTTTAGTATCCCCAAAAGCGAGGTTGCAGTAATAGCAGCATTACTGCACGATCTTGGGCATGGTCCGTTCAGCCACACGTTCGAAAGCGTTCAAGAAGCTAGAGGTGTGAAGAAGCGCCACGAATCTTGGACGGCCGAAATAATTCAGAACCCAAAGGGCGAGATCAGAGGTCTTCTCGACGGTTACAGGATTGGCTTCTGCAAAGAGGTTGCTGAGCTGCTTGCGGCTGAGGATCCCAAAGATATCTATCATGCCGTTGTGTCTAGTTCATTTGATGCGGATCGCTTAGACTATATCAGGCGCGATAAGCTGATGACGGGAACTGGCGCTGGCGCAATCGATTTCGACTGGCTTATGGATAACGTGCGTGTCGGTGAGATAGATATTGGCGCACCCGATAGTGAAGATGAGACGATTAAAAAAGTCGATACTTTCTGTCTCTCTCTTAAGGCTTTGCCGGCGGCGGAGCAATTTCTACTTGCGCGATATACTCTACATCAGCAGGTTTATTTCCACAAAACCACTCGCTGCGTGGAGCATATGATCTCAAAGCTCCTACGGCGCGTTGCTTTTCATGCTGGAGCCGGGAAGGCTATAGAGAAAAACACCGGCCTTAAAAAGGATCACATCCTTATCCGGTTCTTTGCGAAAAACGGCGAGTCGATTTCCAACTATCTCGAGCTTGACGACGTTGTTATCACCGGCGCCCTAGCTTCAATGACTAAAGCAGAAGACCAAACAATATCGGATCTATCTAAGCGTCTACTAAATAGAGATTTGTACAAAACTTTAGATACGGCTTTTTTCGGAAAAGATGAGGGTACGCAAAGGCAGCACAAGCGCCGGATCGAAACAAATTTTAGAGGAAAAATTAACGATGAATCGGTCATACTGGACGACAAAGCATCTATAGGGATTTACGCAGAGATTGGTGGAGACGACGATAGAGCACACAAGAAATTGCATGTTCTTAACGGGAAGAAGCCCGTTGAGATTAGTCTTCTATCTAAAATGATACCCGCGCTGGAACGAAAAGAGCAGTTTACACGTTTTTACTTTGAAAACGAGACTGACAGAGATTTGGCAAAGACACAGAAAGCGTAGAAATGTCTATCGAACCCGAAGCCTACGTCTCTGCGATAATCAGTTCGGCCGGTGGATCTCTGGTTAGTCGTATCCGTCTTCAAAAGATTGCTTATCTTTTAGATAAAATAACCGCAGATTCGAAATTTCATTACACTTATCATCATTATGGTCCGTACTCTCGCGATTTAGATAATGCCATCCTAGATGCAGAAGCATTCGGCCTAATCGAAGAAAACTATGAGCGTCGTAAAAGTGATGGAGCGCGCTATAGCGTTTTTAAAACGCTTGAGGAAACGCAATCTCTTGCACCACCACTATCTGCAAAACAAAAGAGCCTTGTAAGCCAATTCTCAAAGGTCAACGTTACGGTTTTAGAGTTGGCTGCAACAGCGCATTGGCTCGCGTTCGAAGAGAAAGTGGGCGATTGGCATTCGGAAATAATTCAACGTAAAGGTTCAAAAACTGAAGCTGGCCGACTCGATAAGGCTGTAAAACTACTTCAGGATTTGGGTATAAACCTGCCGGGAACAACGAACTGAAAAAAGGCCGAAGATTTGTACATCTTCGGCCTTTTAAATAAAAATCTACTTTGCAAGATAATTGGATATCTAGCTCTACATATATCTTGAAGATTCTTTACTGACGATCACCACCCATCCCAATACCGATCCCGGCGGCGCTCCTGTCGCTCCCAGCGCCGCCGGTCCTCGCGCTCCCAACGCCGCTCCGCCCGTTCGCGGCGGTCGTAGCGCGGCTGCGGCGGCTGGTAGCGGTAGCCCTGACGGCGCACCTCGTCGGAGCTTTGCAGGCCGCGCGCGCGGTTGAGCTGGATCTGCGCGTTCACCTGATCCTGCAAACGCTGCTCGGCCGCGTTGCGCGGCGGGCCGGAGGGCAGCATCAGCTCTTGCGCGAGGGCCGGGGCGCTCGCGAACCCGAGCATGGCGAGGGACAGGAGAATGCTCTTCTTCATCGGACCCATTCCTGAACTTGGCTTCGGAGCGTAGAACGCCCCGGCTTGCGAAGGGTTGCGGCAGAGGCTTGGGCGAAGGGAAAGGCGGACCGTGCCGCCCTCCCCATCTCCCGCAGGCGTCACGCCCTCTTCCGGGCGTGAGCGGCCGGTTTAGCGGTAGTAGCCGTCGCGATTGGCGCGGCGGATCGCGTGGTTGGCGCGGTCCTGCATCCGCTTGATCTTGTGCGCCGAGCGCGGGTCGATCCGTCCGTTGTTGTAATAGCGGGCGCGGCGTTCGACGCGGTCGATGCGGCGCTGCTGACGCTCCAGGCGCGCGGCCTCGCGCGGGCTGATGCGGCCGTGGCGGTAGCCGCGCTCGATGCGCTCCTGCTGGCGATACTGACGGGCGTCGGAATGGTAGCTCTGCGCGCTGGCGGGCACGGCGGTCGCGACGAGCAATCCGGCGATCGCGACGATGAGGGACTTCTTCATAGGTTCGTTCCTCCAACTGAACTGACCCGATGAAAGCCCCTCCCGCCTGAATGGTTCCTGAACCGGATATTCAGCCGGGATGATGGTTAAGCCGAACCCACCCGGACGGGCGGTCGGCTGGCCCCGCCAGATGCGGGCGGGGCCGTGGGCGACATCAGCCCGAGAGGGGCCGTTCAGCGAGGCGGGGCGTTCAGTTCGCTCGTGGCCTTTTCGCGCCAGCTGTCGCCGGGGGTGATCGGCTTGTTGATTTCCGCGCAGCCCGCGAGAAGCACGAGGCCGAGGAGGGCGCAAAGGGGTTTGATGAGGGACAAATCGGAACTCCGTGAAAGGAACAGTCCCGCGAATGCAGGGCTCTTGCGGCGGGGGCAAGGCGAATCCATCCCCCATCTCTCCCCGTCCCCGGAAAGCGCGTCATTCTTGCCCTCACCTGCGGCTCGCGAAGGAGCGCGAATGATCACCGGGATCGTTCGGGGGCTGTGGGGCGGTGTCCGCGGTGCGTCGCCTTCCGGAGGCGGCGCGGCTCGGACGGTTCTGGCATGCCGGGCGGCCTCTCACAACGAAGGGGTTCGCAATCAGCGGCGCCCTGTTCCGGCGACAGCCCTCCCTCGGGATGACCGAGGCGCGGGCCGAGGAGCAGAGCAAGCGCGGCCCGGAAAGCGGACGGGGCGTTGGCAGCGCCTCGTGGGCCGGAAAACACCGCGCGGGACGCCGGAAGCGGACCACATAAACAACACAACGGAGGTTCGCCTCCGGCGTCCCGCCCGCCCTTCACCATGAAGGGTCATTTGCTCGCCCCCGGCCGTCACAGGCACGGGCCGTTTCCGCGCGCGCCCTATATGGAGGCTGACACGACCAGTCAGCCAAAGAGGGGTTCGGCATGAGCGACGAGACGGCACTCAAGGAGATCGCGGAGCGCAACGGCTTTTCGGAAGGCGCAGCGCGCGCCATGGCGGATGCGATCCGCTCCGGCGGCGGCACCATGGCGCAGTTTTCCCATCCCGAGCTGGGCGGCATGGGGCAATGGTCGCGCGGCGGCATGTTGATGATCTCGGCCATGAACGATCACGACCTGAAAGCCCGCGTCGGGCGTCTGGCCGAGGAGATCGCGGCGGGCGGCGTTACGGGAAGCGGCGGCGGCGGCCAGCCGGACAGCGCGCCGAATTCCAGCAGCCCCTGGGCGCAGGCCGACAGTCTCAACGACAATCGCGCGCCGGGCGATGCCACCGAAAGCGCGCCGCGTCAGGCCTCCAACGGCAATTCGGGCCAGTGGTGGCCGGGCGATCTCGGCTCGCCCTCGTCCTCGGGCGCGCAGAACGGCGTGCGCTACGCCGCCTTCCCCGCTTCGCGCCGCCTCGCCATCGAGGAAGGCGGCAAGGTCTCGCTCTATGACACGGGCGACCACCAGATCTCGGGCGTTTCGCAGAGCCAGAGCGGCGGCGGGGCGGGCAGCCTGCGCTTCACCAGCCAGAAGGGCGACGTGGACCTCCAGAGCCTCACGCGGGTGTGATCGAAAAAAGCGCGGGGGTGCGGGATGGATTCCCGCGCCCCTCCGTATACCCGGGTGATGACGACGAAATCTTCGCCCCCGGATGTCGTTGGCCAGCTCGGCGCCCTGCGCCGCTACGCGCTGACGCTCACGCGCAATCGTGACGACGCCGAGGATCTGGTTCACGACACGCTAGTGCGGGCTATCGAGCGCCAGCACCAGTTCCGCCCCGGCCTCGCGCTGCGGCCCTGGCTGCTCACGATCCTGCACAACGGGTTCGTGGACCGCCTGCGCGCCCGCCGCGCCGAGTCCCGCCGCGACGCCGAGATCTCCTATGCGGGCTCGGCCGAACTCGGTCCGTCGCAGGATCACGCGCTGCGCCTCTCCGAAGTGCGCCGCGCCTTCCTGACCCTGCCCGAAGAGCAGCGCGCCGCGCTCCATCTCGTCTCGATCGAGGGCCTCTCTTACGAGGACGCTGCCGCCTCGCTCGGCATCCCCGTCGGCACGCTGGTCTCGCGCGTCTCTCGCGCCCGCGCCCGCCTTCGCGAGATGGAGAACGGTGCGTCGGCCGAGAGCAACGTCGTTCCCTTCAAGTCCGCAGGAGGTTCCGATGGCCGTTGATCCCATCCTCGAGGCCGATCTCGTCGCCTATGTGGACGACCGCCTACCCCCGCTGCGCCGCATCGAGGTCGAGGCCTGGCTCGCCACCCGCCCGGACGACGCGGCCCGCATCATGGCGGACCTGCGCCTGCGCGACGAGCTGCGCCTCGCCGTCACCGCGCCGGATGCGCCGGGCAGCCGCGAGCTGGCCGACCTTGCCCGCCGGCTCCAGGGCGGCCTCGGCCGTCGCCGCAAGCTGGATGTGCTCCGCCGCGTTGCCGCCATCGGCGTCTTCGTCGCGCTCGGCTGGCTCGCCCATGAGGGCACCGGGCCGCTCGCCGTGCGCCAGAGCGTGGCGTCCTCCGCGCCGCCGAGCTTCGTGGACGAGGCGCTGGCCGCCCATCGCACCAGCGTCCTGCGTGCGGACATGGCTTCGCAGGTCGAGACACCGCGCTACGACCCGGCCGAAATCAGCGCCGCGACCGCCATCACCATGCCGGACGCGCCGCGCGGCTGGACGGTGCGCGACGTTCAGGTCTTTCCCTCGCCCTCCGGCCCCAGCGTCGAGATCGCGCTGGCCGATCGCTCGGGCGAGGCGCTTTCGCTCTACGGCATCCGCCCCGGCACGTTCGAGGTGACGAAGCCGCAGACCACCGTATCCGGTCCGCTCGCCGCCGCCTTCTGGCAGCAGGGGCCCATCGCCTACGCGCTGGTCGGCCCTGCCGGCGAGCGTGACGAGTTGAGCGATGCCGCCGAGCGGCTCGCTCGCAGCCTCTACTGAGCCCGACGCCCCTCCCCGGCGGAACGGCTCAGACCTCTCACCCGCGTTTCATGGAGTTACACCGATGAACACACCGCATTATGGCTGGGGCACGCAGGCCGCGCCTGCCTCCGGCGCCCTGTTCGACGAGGGCCTGCGCCAGCATATGCTGCGCGTCTTCAACTATATGGGCCTCGGCCTCGTGGTCACGGGCCTTGTCGCCTTCGTCGTCGGCAACACCCCGGCGCTCTATGTGCCGATCTTCAACTCGCCCTTGAAGTGGGTGGTGATGCTGGCCCCGCTGGGCTTCGTTCTGTTCTTCTCGTTCCGCATCCAGGCCATGTCGGCGGGTGCCGCGCAGATGACCTTCTGGGCCTTCTGCGCCGTGATGGGCCTGTCGCTTTCGTCGGTGTTCCTGGTGTTCACGAGCGCCAGCATCGCCAACACCTTCTTCATCGCCGCCGCCATGTTCGGCGCGACGAGCCTCTACGGCTACACAACGAAGCGTGACCTGACGAAGATGGGCTCGCTCCTGATGATGGGCCTGATCGGTGTCATCATCGCTTCGATCGCCAACTACTTCATCGGCTCCTCGGCGCTTCAGTTCGCCGTGTCGGTGATCGGCATCATCGTCTTCGTCGGCCTGACCGCCTGGGACACGCAGACGATCAAGGAGCAGTATGCCGAGAACTTCTCGGCGGAGTCGCAGCAGAAGATGGCCGTGTTCGGTGCGCTCTCGCTCTACCTGAACTTCGTCAACATCTTCCAGCTCCTGCTGAACTTCACGGGCGAGCGCGAGTAATCGCCGCTCACCCACACTAGAAAAGAGGCCGCCGCGATCCCCTCGCGGCGGCCTTTCCTTTGTCACTTGCGATGGTCGAGCCGGGCCACCAACCTGTCGCCGCCCCATTGCAGCAGGCAGACCATGACGATCAGGATCGCAACGACCGCGACCATGACGCTGGTCTCGAAACGCTGGTAGCCATAGCGGATCGCGAGATCGCCCAAGCCGCCCGCGCCGATGGCGCCCGCCACGGCCGTCGCGCCGATCAGCGTCACCAGCGTTACGACGAAGCCCGACACCAGTCCGGGCAAGGCCTCGGGGATCAGCACCTCGCGCACGATCGTCCAGCGCCCCGCCCCCATGGCGCGCGCCGCTTCCACCAGGTTCGGATCGACCTCGCGCAAGGAGACCTCTGCGATCCGCGCGTAATAGGGAATGGCGGCGACCGAGAGCGGCACGATGGCCGCCCATGTGCCGATCGACGTGCCGACCACGAGACGCGTGAAGGGAATCAGCGCCACCAGAAGGATGATGAAGGGCACGGAGCGGAAGGCGTTCACGACCCCGCCTAGGGTACGGTTCAGCCAGAGGTTCTGCAGGATCGCGCCCCGATCGGTCAGAACGAGAAGCAGACCGATCGGCAGACCGAAGACAAGCGAGGCGAGGCCCGAGACCCCGGTCATGAGCAGCGTCTCCCACGTGGAGCGCCAGAGAAGATCATACAGCGCGGCGGACATAGCCGAGGCACTCCGTCTTGAGGGTTCGGGCGGCGAGGAAATCCATGACGGCCTTCAGGTCGTCCGATCCGCTTTGCTCGACGCCGATGAAGAGACGACCGACCGGACGGAACTGGATTTCGTGCAGATGGCCGCCGACGATGCGGGCAGGCCTGCCAAAGGCACGCGTGAAATCCGAGATCACCGGATCGTCCGCGCGTTCTCCGCCGAAGTCGAGGCGCAGTACGGCCTCGCCGGGCGGCTCCGATGAGAGGGTAGAGAGGATGCGTTGAGGCAGCTCGGGCGTGATGGATTGGAGAAGGCCGCGCGTGACCGGGGAAGCCGGCTCGGCGAAAACCTGCCAGACAGGCCCCTCTTCCGCGACGACGCCGCCTTCCAGAACCACGACACGGTTCGCGATGCGGCGCACGACTTCCATCTCATGCGTGATCAGAACGATGGTGAGGCCGAGCCGCTGGTTGATGTCGCCGAGAAGCGCCAGAATCTGCTCGGTCGTTTCCGGGTCGAGCGCGGAGGTCGCCTCGTCGGACAGAAGCAGAGCCGGGTCGGCCGCGAGGGCGCGCGCGATGCCGACGCGCTGCTTCTGCCCACCCGACATTTGCGCTGGAAAGCGCTCGCCGCGCCCGCCGAGCCCTACGAGATCGAGCAGCTCGGCAACGCGCCGCGTGCGCTCGGCCCGCCCAACACCGGCGATCTTGAGCGGCAGGGCGATATTCTCGGCGGCCGTGCGATTGGCCAGAAGGTTGAAGTGCTGGAAGACCATGCCGACGCGGCGGCGCAGCGGCTGAAGCGCACGCTCGCTGAGGCGCTCGATCGAACGCCCCTCGACCTCCACGCGGCCTTCATCCGGCTGTTCCAGCCCGTTGATGCAACGGATCAACGTCGATTTGCCGGCACCCGAACGGCCGATAATGCCGAGGATTTCGCCCTTTTGAACGGACAGGTCGATCCCTCGCAGAGCTTGATGGGAACCGAAACGTTTGGAAACACCCGCCAACCGAAGGATGGGGGTCGTCCTATCCGGGCTGGGCGAGGAGCCAAGAGGTGAGATTGTCATGGCGATGCGATCACAGGCCTTTTTAAAACGAGAAGCGGGCGGCGGTTGCCCGGCAGGGCAGCCACCGCCCGTTCAAAACGGGTGGATTCGTTCAGGACGGGCTTGAGATCACCAAGCCGGCAGGGTCGTTCCCTTGTACCATGTGGCCAGAGCCTGCTTCACCGCGTCGGTCTGATAGGCGCTGACGAGCGTCTTGACCCAAGGCGCGTCCTTGTCCTGCTCGCGGACGGCGATGAAGTTGCGGTAGGGATTGTTTTCCAGAGGCTCCTGCGCAATGCGCTCCTTCTGGGGATCGATACCGCTCTTCAGTGCCCAATCCGTGTTGACGACGCCAGCGTCGAGATCGTCGATCGAGCGCCCCACGATCCCGGCATCCAGCTCGCGAATCTGGATGGTCTTCGGGTTGCTTTCGACATCGATCGCGGTTGCAAGAATGCCCGCGCCATCGCGCAGCTTGATCAACCCCTGAGCTTGGAGAAGGTTCAGCGCGCGGCCGGCGTTCGACGGGTCGTTGGGAATGCCGATCGAAGCCCCTTCGGGCAGGTCGGCAACACTCTTGTGCTTGCGGGAGTAGAGGCCGATCGGCTGAATCAGCGTGTAGCCGACCGGCACGATCTTGTAGCCGTGCTGCTGCACCTGCGCGTTGAGATAGGGCTGATGCTGGAAGGCGTTGGCCTGGATCTCACCATTCGCCAGTGCCTCATTCGGCTGCACGTAATCCGAGAACACCACGCGTTCGACGTCGAGGTCGTTCTTTGCCGCTTCCGCAGCTACGACCTTCCAGACCTCTTCATCCTCGCCCGCCATGATGCCGACCTTCACGGTTTCCGCGGCCTTGGCCTCGGAGCCCAACATGGCGCCGCCACCGATCATGACGGCAGACAAGGTCAAGAGGCTCAGGACGGAGCGACGAGTCGCGGCAAGGGGCGAAAAGGCGACAGGAAAACGCATCGGAACTTTCTTCATCGGCTTTGGAACACGATCTCCAGCGGGTTTGACACTGGACGTCGGACAATTGAAAGGATGCCCTGCGATCTTTCCAACAACCATCGCCTATTTTCTGTGCCCTTTGCGCAAAAAAAGACCTGCCGCTCTCCGAGCAGCTTCGCGGATCGGGACGAGTGCAGGCGACCGTTACTCGGGGTCTTGGCCCGGAACGATCCCTCCCGATGCCGTTGAAGCTTCGACCGTCGCGGTTCGGCCATTCACGAGCGGAACGCTCGACGGCTTTCCCCGCGCATCGCCGAGCCCGAACAGGAACGGAATGCCATTGTTCTCCACAAGCGGCACGACGCGACCATCGGGCCTCACATAATGGCCGACCACCTGTTCGCGCTCGCGCGGCGAAAGCTGGAGCGTTTCTTCCGATGCGGCCGCGCTATCCACCACTGCCACAACGCTGAGGATCGCCAGTCCGGCGAACCAGAACCGAGAATGTTTCATGATATATGCCTTTCCTGGGCTGGGGTCCGACGCCGCGCACGCTGGCGCGCGGCTGTAAGGCGTCAGCTTCGAGACATCAGCGCACCGGTGCGCCGGGTGACGCGAGCGGAATGCCCGAACTGTCGTTCGTATCCGGGATGGCTCCGGGGATGCGGGTCAGCGTATTGCCAGCGGTTCCCGATGCGTCCGGGGCCATGACGCCATAGGCGCCGACACCATTGGCAAGGCCGCCCGGTCCACGCGGCAAATCCCGCTCCGCGCTACCGCCATCGAGGCCGACACCCGGTAGTCCGGGCGCTTCCCGCGCGACGCTGCGGCCGGCTTCGACCTGCACCACGCCTCCATTGCGGGGAATGGGCGCGGAATCCTGTGCAGCCGCAGGCAAGGCCATGGCAACGGTCCATAGACCCAGAGCTACGATCCCGATGGGACGATTCATGATCTGATCCTTCGAAAAACATATGCGAGGAAACGGTCGCCGTCGGCCTGCCGTTCCTGCGAGAGAGACGAAAGCCAAAAGAAAAGGCCGCCCCGAAAGACGGCCTCCCCATCCGCGAATTGACGTGAGATCAGTTCGGGCTCTGACCCGGAACGAGGCCGTTCGATGGGGTGCTTTCCTGGGCCGCTGCGGCCGCATTCGAGTCCATGCCTTGGGTCTGGATTTCGCTCGGGTCACGATCGACCGAGCCGGTGGACATCGTGTCCGAGCCCTGCGGCGCCATAGCTCCATCCGACATGGTGCCGGTGGACGGGGCAGCCGATGTGTTACCCGTCGTGGCGGCGCGGCCCATCTGATCCGGCGTTGTCTGCGAGGCCTGCGGCATGACCGGCGCTGCGGAGGTGGACGCGCCATCGGTGGACTGCGCAAGAGCGGGGAAGGCCGCGATCGCGGCAAACCCGGTGGCGACGAGAATGGTCTTCAACATGGGGAGCTTCCTTCTGATCTCTGTTCGGCTTGCGAACGTTCGAGAGAGGAAGGCCTCCCGCATCGATAAGTTCCACATATCAAGAAGGGCGACTTCACGCTTCCCGGAAAGCAACGTGAACGCTCTTTCGAGAAACGATTCATGCAAGCTTCGCGCGTCTATTCCCCAAAGCGCTTCTTCGGCCTCTTATCTGTCTGGAGTAAAACTCGATGACATATCAGAAGTTTGCGCGGATTTTTTACCGAGCGGTTCAAATCTCCATTTGTCAGATGACGTATAGGACAAGTGGGCGTCGAAAAACTTTTGCTTGCAAAGTCTAGAAACTCGTTTCACAAAGTTCGTGTTCGGGCAAATTCGCGAACTCGGGTAATGGACGAATTGCGTATCGGAGGCGCATCCTCCGGGTGGTCCGCGAAAGCGGGTCGCGATGTATCGGTTCCTTTTCCTCGCATCAAGACTTGCCTGCAATACAGATCAGGGAAACCTGAAAAGCATAAGGAAAAAGGTTCCACATGTCACAGACCGGTACAGTCAAGTTCTTCAATACCGAAAAGGGTTTCGGTTTCATCAAGCCTGACAATGGCGGCGCCGATATCTTCGTCCATATCTCGGCTGTTCAGGCCTCCGGCCTTCCCGGCCTCGTGGAAAACCAGAAAGTGTCTTACGACACCGAGCCGGACAAGCGCGGCAAGGGCCCGAAGGCTGTGAACCTCGAGATGGCGGGCTGACACCCGAACAAGACGCCGCCTCGGCGAGCGTTCCACAGTTTCAGCGGCTCGTTTGACCTCGTCAAACGGGCCGCCTTTCGTTTGACGCCGAACCATTTTCCGCCCCGTGAACTCGAGATCGCTCTGCGGCTCCGGCGCGAAGGACGGTTCACCGTGGACGTCGATCGTGACAAGGATCACATCGCCGTCGCTCAACGGTTCACGGCGGCAGCGTCCAACACCATGCGGTGCCCCTGCCCGATCTGCGCCACCGGTCGACAGGCCGGCTCCTCCACCCCATACCGGCCATAGACGCCACCGCCCCGTTCCAGATCGGAACGGCTTTCCTGGCACGCGCCTTGCTGTATCCTTGTTAACGAATCGTTAACACGAGATCAGCACATGCGGCTCCAGCACCTCCTGTTTTCCATGGCCATGGCCGTGTCGGCAGCGCCCTCGGCGATGGCGGGCCAAGCCGTGGGTTCGGTCGGCTCCATTTCGGACGGCGTTGAACTGGCGCGCTATCCCGGACTTCACGATCCCCATGGCGGCTACGGCTCGTATAGCGGCCGCCGTCACCATGGCTCGGTGTCGCGTCTGGAGGATGGTGGCTGGCCGGGATCGGAGGGCGCGCCGTATGGAACCTCCGGAACCGGGGGCGGCAGCATTTCGGTGATCCAAATCAATCGCGCCTTGGACGAGAAGCAGATCGCGCCGAGCTTCCATACGATGCCCGGCGCACATGCGCCGAAGATCATCGATGTGGAAACGGCTCGTCTCGACCGGCGACCCTACGGCCCGGACGGGCTGGACATCGTGTATTCCGGCACCACCAAGATCATTCGCATCAGCCCGGATTTCCGCCGCGCGTCACCTGAAAAGGACGATGTGCATCTCGGCCGCGCGCCGGGTTCGGTGGAGTTCGCCAAGCTCAGCCCGGCCGAACAGGCCGTCACCGTCTATCCGGACCCGGACGTGCCGGTGGATAAGCCCGAGCCCGCTCGTCCGCAGGCCCAGATGCCGGACGCCATGCGCGTTCCCGTGCCCACGCCCGCTCCGGAGGGTGGACGGGTAGCGCAACGTGCCGCGCCCACCGCCACGCCGACGACGCCAGCCAAAGCCTCGTCCGGCTTCGAGCCCTGGACGGAGGACTGGCTGCGCGACTGCGTGTCTCGCTATCCGAACTTCGATGCCTCGCTCGGCACCTATACGGACGAAACCGGTCGCCGCCGCTTCTGCACGGGCGACGCCGCAAACTGACGAGGCTCTGTTTCAAAACGGAACAACGCGGTCTCAGACCAGGAACGGATTGCTTCGGCGCTCGGTGCCGAGGCGGCTTCCCGGACCGTGTCCGCAGATGAAGCCGACATCGTCTCCGAGGGGCAGAACCTTTTCGCGGATCGAGCGCAGAAGCGTGGCGTGGTCTCCGCCCGGGAGATCGGTCCGCCCGATCGAGCCCGCGAACAGAACGTCGCCCGCATGAAGAAAGCGGGCGGCGCGGTTGAAGAAGACGACATGGCCCGGCGAATGGCCCGGCGTATGCAGGACTTCGAAGAGGTGCGAGCCGATGGCCAGCGTCTCGCCCTCGCTGAGCCAGCGGTCGGGCACGGCGTTGCGCACGCCCCCCGAAAGCCCGAACATGCGCGCCTGATCTTCGAGTCGGGAGAGAAGCGGCTGGTCGTCACGATGCGGGCCGATGATGTCGACGCCGGTTGCATCCTTCAGGTCCATCGCGCCGCCGGCATGGTCGATATGGCCATGGGTGATCCAGATCGCATCCAGCGAGACTCCCAGACGATCCAGCGCCGCGAGAATATCGGGCACGTCGCCGCCGGGATCGACCACCACGCCGCGCTTCTCACTCTCATCGAAGAGGATGCAGCAATTCTGCTGGAAGGGCGTGACAGGAACGATCTCGATCGACAGGCGGCTCATGGCAATCCTCCGGCATTCGCGGCTTCTTGGGCCTAACATGGAGCGGCGGGCGGGGACAAACGAGCGGCGGCCATATCGGTGGCATGTTTCAAAACGGTACACCCCCCGTTCCTTTGGCCTGCCATGCGAGCTCTCGGCGACAGGCTGTTCCAAGGGAATGGCAGGGTGTAACAATGGACCAACACGACGTCATGGTTGCTGACTGAATCGATGGATGCCGCATTGCCCGAAACTCTCCGGCCAGAGAGCCCTCGCATCGTGGAAGAGCCCCTGCCGACGCGCGGCGAGCTGGACTTTCGCCTGATCGAGTTGTTCTTCTTCGCCTATCGCGAATTCACGGCCGATGCGGATTCCATTCTGGAGCGCTACGGGTTCGGACGGGCGCATCACCGCATCCTGCATTTCGTCAATCGCGCGCCGGGCATGACGGTCGCCGATCTTCTGGAGCTTCTGCAGATCACCAAGCAGTCGCTGTCGCGCGTGTTGCGCCAGTTGATCGACGAGGAATTCGTCGTCCAGGTGCAGGGAAGCGACGATCGAAGGCAGCGGCGGCTCTATCCGACGGAAAAAGGCCGCACTCTGACGCTGGAACTGTCGCGCGCTCAGGTTCGCAGGATCGACGCGGCGTTTCGCGAGGCGGCGGTGGACGATCCGGGCCGAGTGAACGATTTCCTTCTGGAAATGAGCAATGACCGGAAGGCGACGCGCGACTGGTTTACGCGACAGGGCATCGGAAGGGAGACATGAGGCCGTGACATTGTCCGAAAGCGTGGCGCGCCATGCGGCTCTCGATGACGACGCACCGCATCTTCTCGTGGTGGATGACGACCGGCGCATCCGCAGTCTCCTATCGCGGTTCCTTAGCGAGCGCGGCTTTCGCGTGTCGGTCGCAGCCGACGCCGCCGAGGCGCGGCGCATCCTGACCGGGCTCGACTTCGACCTGATGATCGTGGACGTGATGATGCCCGGCGAAAGCGGGCTGGATCTCACGCGTTCGCTCTCGGCTATCAGAGACATTCCGATCCTGATGCTGACGGCGCGCTCGGAAACGGACGACCGCATTCTGGGGCTGGAAGCGGGCGCGGAGGATTATCTGTCCAAGCCCTTCGACCCGCGCGAACTGCTGCTGCGCGTCAACAACATCCTGAAGCGCGGCAACACGCAGCCGATTCAGAAGGTGGAGCATGTGCGCTTCGGACCCTTCAGCTTCTCCCTGTCGCGCCGCGAGCTGAAGCGCGGCGCCGAGATCATCCGCCTGACGGAGCGTGAACAGGACATCATGGTTCAGTTCGCCCAGAAGGCAGGTGATACGATCCACCGTCAGGACCTGCTCGGCGGTGAGGCCGATGTCGGGGAGCGGACGGTGGACGTGCAGATCAACCGGCTGCGCCGCAAGATCGAGAGCGATCCTGCCAACCCGCTCTGGCTCCAGACCGTGCGCGGCATCGGATACCGGCTGAACGTCGATTGACCCAGGCAACAGGAGCTTCGGCGCGATGACGCTGTTCGAGCGCTGGCGCACGGAGCGGTGGCCCTCCCTGCCCGGCCTGAGCTTTTTGAAGAAGCCCCGCATCTGGCGCGGACCCTTTCGGCACGTGCCGCGCTTTGTCTCGCGCCGCACGCCCAAGGGCCTTTATGCGCGCTCGCTGATCATCATCATCGCGCCCATGGTGCTGCTGCAATCCGTCCTGGCCTTCGTCTTCATGGAGCGGCACTGGCAGACGGTGACGCAGCGCCTGTCCACCGCCGTGGTGCAGGACATCGCGGCGATCATCGATATTATCGATCAATACCCGCAAGACCCGGAATTTCTGACCATCAACCGGATCGCTCGGGAAAGGCTGGGATTGAACGTGCTCGTCCTGCCGCCCGAGCCCCTGCCCCCACCGGCGCCCAAGCCCTTCTTCAATATTCTCGACAGCATTCTGTCGGAGGAGCTGACGCGCCAGATCGGGCGTCCGTTCTGGATCGACTCCGTGGGCGAGTCGCGCATCCTCGAAATCCGCATTCAGCTGCCGCATCATCTCCTGCGCGTCTTTGCGCCGCGAAACTCGGCCTATGCGTCGAACACTCATATCTTCTTGGTCTGGATGGTCGGGACGTCGGCGGTGCTTCTGCTGATCGCCATTCTGTTCCTCCGCAACCAGATCCGGCCCATTCAGAAGCTGGCTCAGGCCGCCGAGGGGTTCGGGCGCGGGCTTCCGATGCCCGAGAATTTTCGCGTTCGGGGCGCCTCTGAAGTGCGCCGCGCGTCGGTCGCCTTCATTCAGATGCGAGACCGGATCGAGCGGCAGATCGAGCAGCGCACGCAGATGCTCAACGGCGTCAGCCACGACCTTCGCACTGTTCTGACTCGCTTCCGCCTCCAACTCGCCTTGCTCGATGAAAACGAGGACCGTCAGGAACTCGAGCAGGACGTCGACGAGATGGGCCGGATGCTCGAAGGCTATCTCGCCTTTGCCAAGGGAGAAGCGGGCGAGGATGTGGGCGAACTCGATTTGGAACGGCTCTTCGCGCGTTTCGAAAGCGAAGCGGCGCTGAAGGAGCGCTTGATCGAAACCGACATCCTGGGCGATCCGCTGATCACCGTTCGGCCGGACTCGTTCACCCGCCTCATCGGCAATCTCGTGGCCAATGCCATGCGGCATGGAACGCGGGTGCGCCTGACCGCCCGGCATGACGACCGCTGGCTGACGATCTCCGTAGAGGATGACGGGCCGGGCATTCCGGCCGACCGGCGCGAGGACGTGTTCAAACCCTTCGTTCGGCTGGACGAGGCGCGCAATATCGACGCGGGCGGCACGGGCCTTGGCCTCGCGATCGCCCGAGACATCGCCCGCAGCCACGGCGGCGACATCCTCTTGTCCGAATCCACACTGGGCGGACTCAAAGCCATGGTGCGCCTTCCCGTCTGACGGGATGGCGCGCCCTGATCAGAAAAGACGGCCGCCGTTCGGCACGGGATGGCTGAGGGCGGCGAGCACGACATGTCCGTCCGCATCGGGGAAACCCAGCGTCAGCACTTCGGAACGCATCGGCCCGATCTGACGGGGCGGGAAGTTGACGACCGCCATGACCTGACGCCCGACCAACTCGTCCGGGCTATGGCGTACCGTGATCTGCGCCGACGACTTCTTCTGCCCGATCTCGGGTCCGAAATCGATCAGGAGGCGCAAAGCAGGCTTGCGAGCCTCGGGAAAGGGCTCGGCCGAGACGATCGTCCCGACGCGAATATCCACCTTCTCGAAATCGCCGTAGGTGATGGATGCGGAGGGCGTGCTGGCGTCACTCATCCCTGCGCCAACTCTTCGGCGCGCGTTTTCGCGGCGGCGACGGCGCGCGTGAGAAGCGGGCCGAACCCATCGTCGGCCATCAGAACTTTCAAGGCCGCTTCCGTGGTGCCCTTGGGCGAGGTCACGTTGCGGCGAAGCTGGGCCGGCTCGTCCGTAGAGCGGATCATCAGCTCGCCTGCCCCGGCCACGGTATGGCGAGCGAGGCGCATCGCGAGCGCGGGTTCGAGACCGGCCGCAACGCCCGCTTCCGCCAAAGCTTCGGCCAGCAGGAAGACATAGGCCGGCCCGCTGCCGGACACGGCCGTCACCATGTCGATCTCGGCTTCGCCCGGCACCCATTCCACCGGGCCGCTGGCGGAGAGGAGCCGGTCGGCCAAAGCGCGCTTGCTCTCGTCCACGCGCGCATTGGCAAAGGCGCCGGTGACGCCCCGGCCGATGAGCGCGGGCGTGTTGGGCATGGCTCGAACCACGGGATGCGCGCCGAGCAGGCCTTCGATGGAGGCGACGGTGCGACCGGCCGCTACCGAGATCAGCAGCGTTTCCGCGCCGAGAGCCGCGCCCAGCTGAGAGGCTGCCTCGTCCAGCATCTGCGGCTTGACGGCGAGGACGATCACATCCTGCACCTCGTCCGGCGCGGCGGTTCGATGGTGGACGCCCGCTTCGAAGAGTTCCGCCAAGGCGTCGTTCGGGCTCGGATCCACCACCGTGACGCTGGCGGGGTCGAGCCCGGCCGCGATCCAACCGCGCAGCATCGCGCCGCCCATATTGCCACCGCCCAGCAGCGTCAGCCGCCCCGCCGAGAAACCGCTCTTCTGACTCATTCAGGCATTACCCACTGTATCGAACACTGCGCAGGCTAGGGCACCTTCGGCGTCGCGGTCCGCCCAGAGCACGAACTGGAAGGCTTGATAATAACGCTCGCACGCCTGAAGGGCTGCAGCCAGAAGCCGCTCGGCCTGCTGACCCGTCGGCTGCGCGCCACCCGGCAAAAGCATGGTGTGGCGGAACATGACCGCGCCCTCGGACGGCCAAAGGTCGAAATGGCCGAGCAATTGCTGCTCGTTGATCTTGGCGAGAAGACGCAGCACCTCGCCCTCGCGGCGGGCCGGCACCTTCATAGAAAATGCACAACCGAGGTGTAGGACTTCCGCATCCTCCATCCAGGAGAAGGACACGGCGTAGTCCGACCAGACGCCCGCGACGGAGACTTCGATCTCATTGTCGCAAGGGCGCTCGAAGGCCCAGTCGCGCCGCGCCGCGACATGTTCGATCACGTCCACCGGATTGGTGTGACGTCTCGGTTCCCATTCCGCGAGTTGCATTACATTCCCCACAAGCCGCACCCGATGCGGGATCAGCAGGCGCCGCACGCGACCCGCCCTCCGCAAGGCGCGTTCCTCGCACGCCCCGCTTCCGCATTCCGGCCGATCCGCCGCCGCGGCGAATCAACCTTATGAATCAGTGTATAGAGCGGGATTCCGGATGCCAGACGGCAGCGGGCATTTTAATCGTTTTCAAACGCCTTTCCCCATCCCTCGCCAGACGGCGTGAAGCGTAAGCGACTCCCCGAAAAGCACTTTCCGATTCGCAAGCTGGCGGAGGCTTCGCCCAACAAATCTGTGCAAAGCCTGTGGATAAAATTCGAGAGGCTTTCCCCTTGGTTTCCACGAGACGGAAACAGGCTTCGCGCGACCGGAGGTCACGTGGGGAATGCCCCATGCGGCAACAAAAAAGGCGACCCGGATCGCCTCCGAATCGCCTCGCTCAAACTCGAACAGAAGGTCGCGCTTACATCGCGTCCGGCACGTCCGCCGGCTTCACGCCGCCGCCGAGCTTGGCTTCGAGATCGGCGATGCGCTTCTTCAGCGCCTCGTTCTCCATGCGCGCCTTGGCCGCCATTTCGCGCACGACCTCGAACTCCTCGCGCTGCACGAGGTCCATCTGGTTGATGAAGCGCTCACCCTGGGTGCGGAACACCGTCTCCATCTCGCGCCGCACGCCCTGGGCCGCGCCCGCAGCGTCCGTCATCATGCGGGCGAACTCGTCCAACATGCGGTTCGGTCCTCGGTTGGTCATGGCTGGCTCCGATGGCTGCAACTCACCTTGAGGTAGGCGGTCGGGCCGCGCTTGGCAATGGAGCCGGCATGGGTTGACCGTGACGGCACACCGTCGCACATCCTCCCCGCGCATGCCCTGTCATGCAGCCTTGAGGATACCGCCCTATGCTGAGCCAAGCCGCCTTTGGCGTCCTGACCTATCCCGCGATCGATCCCGTCTTTCTTCAGATCGGCCCGATCGCGCTGCGCTGGTATGGGCTCGCCTATGTCGCGGGCATCCTGTGCGGCTGGATGTACGGGCGATATCTCGTCTCGACGCCGCGCCTCTGGCCGAATGGCGTCTCTCCGATCACCAAGACGCAGATCGACGACTTCATCGTCTGGATCACAATCGGCATCGTCGCCGGCGGGCGTCTCGGCTCGATCTTCTTCTATGATTTCGCGCGCATCGCCGAAGACCCGCTCTCGGCCTTCCGAATCTGGGAGGGCGGCATGTCCTTCCATGGCGGGTTGATCGGCGTGACGATCGCCATGCTCCTCTTTTGCCGCACGCAAAAAGTGCCCTTCTTCTCGCTGGTAGATGTGGTCGCGGCCTCGGTGCCCTTCGGTCTCTTCTTTGGCCGCATCGCCAATTTCATCAATGGCGAGCTTTGGGGCGCACCGACGGATGTGGCCTGGGCCATGGTGTTTCCGCACGCTGGACCGGAACCGCGCCATCCCAGCCAACTCTATGAAGCGGCACTGGAGGGTATCGTGCTTTTCCTCGCGCTGCGCTTCGTGACACACGCACTGAAGGGCCTCGGCCGTCCGCGCCTGACGGCGGGCGTCTTCATCTTCTTGTATGGCTGCGCGCGCATTTTCGTGGAATTCTTCCGAATGCCCGACGTGCAGCTCGGCTATCTCCTAGGAACGAGCTGGGTGACCATGGGCATGATCCTGTCGATCCCCATGCTGCTCGTCGGGATCTGGGCCGTTCTCACCGCCAAGCCGCGCGCGTATGAGCCGCGCGCCGACGCCGAGCCGAGCCGCGTTTGACGCCGCTCGACCGGCGCATTCGCGAGGAGATCGCGGCGAGCGGGCCGATGCGGCTCGACCGGTTCTGGAACATCGCGCTGTTCGACCGCGAGCATGGCTATTACGCGACGCGCGACCCGTTCGGCGCGGGTGGCGATTTCGTGACCGCGCCCGAGGTCAGCCAGATGTTCGGTGAGCTGATCGGCGCATGGCTGGTCGCCGCATGGCGCGAACTCGGACGCCCCTCGCCCTTCGTGCTCTGCGAGGTCGGGCCGGGGCGCGGAACGCTGCTTCACGACATGCTGCGCAGCATCCGCCAGATCGACCCCGATATGCTGCGGGCGGCGCGGGTGCGGATCGTGGAAACCAGCGATCGTCTGGCCACGCTGCAGATCGAGCGCGTGTCGCGCTTCGACCTGCCGATCGCGCGGCATCGCCGGATCGAAGAGCTGGATCGCCTGCCGCTGATTCTCGTCGGCAACGAGCTTCTGGACGCGATCGCCATTCGTCAGCTCCGTTTTGCGGATGGCGCATGGCGCGAGCGGGAAATCGGTTTGGCGGATGGCGCTTTGGTCGTGTGTGACGGCGCAGCGCTGCGGGCCGTGCCTGCGTCGCTAGCCGCCCTCGGGCGGCCAAGTGAGGGCGCGGTGTTCGAGTTTTCGCCCGAGCGCGATGCCCTCATCGGCGCGCTCGCCGGGCATATCGCGAGCCAGAACGGCGCGGCGCTGATCATCGATTACGGCCACCTCGCGACCGGTTTCGGCGACACGCTCCAGGCATTGCGCCGGCACCGCTTCGCCTCAGCATTGGATACCGTGGGCGAAGCCGACATCACCAGCCATGTCGATTTCGAGCGTGTGCTGGCGCTTGGATCTGCGCTTGGCGTTGCCCATGTGGGCGCGATGACGCAAGCGGCCTTTCTCCTGGCGCTCGGCCTTTTGGAGCGCGCGGGCGCGCTGGGGTCCACCATGAACGAGGCAGGGCGGCAGGAATTGGCGGCGGCCGTACATCGCCTGGCGGGCAACGGGCCTGATGATATGGGCGATCTGTTCAAGGTCGCAGCGCTCTCCAGCGCGCGTCTCTCCCTCCCACCTTTTCGCATTTGAGGAGAGTTTGATTGACTCCCACGTCCCCCTCGCCCACCATCTCCGACATGTCCGGTCGCACCGCCTCATCAGCCGCACTGCGGCCCGACGACGTTCTCCAGGCGGATGCGCTCTCGCGTTCCCGAGTCCATCATGCCTTCTTCACGCGCTCGGGCGGCGTCTCCGAGGGCATCTATCGCGGCTTGAATGTCGGGGTCGGCTCGAACGACGAGCCTGAAGCCGTGCAGAGAAATCGCCAGACTGCCGCCGCGTTTCTGGGCTCGGCCGATGGCGTGATTGCGACGCCTTGGCAAATTCATTCGCCCGATGTGGCTGTCGTGACGGAACCGTTCGGCACCGAGCGGCCGAAGGCCGATGCCGTGGTAACGATTGTCGCCGGATTACCGATTGGGGTCGTGACGGCTGACTGCGGGCCTGTGCTCTTCGCGGACGCGGAAGCCGGCGTGATCGGGGCGGCCCATGCGGGCTGGCGCGGTGCTCTCGGCGGTGTTCTGGATCGCACGCTGGAGGCGATGGAAGGGCTCGGCGCACGGCGCGATCGGATCATCGCCGTGCTCGGACCGACCATCACGCAGCCGAACTACGAGGTCGACGCCTCGATGATAGCTCCCTTCCTGGAAGAAAATCCGGCCAGCGAGCGCTTCTTCGCGCCGGGCCGAACGGCAGACAAGCGCCAGTTCGATCTCCCCGGATATATCGTCGCGCGGCTGACGCGTCTCGGCGCGCAAGCGTCCTTCGTCGGTGCCTGCACCTATGCCGACGAGAACCGCTTCTTCTCGTTTCGCCGCACCACCCATCGCGGCGAGCCGGACTATGGTCGCCAACTTTCGGCCATCACCCTCGCCTGACCCGCTCCCTCAGCCCTTGAGCGAGATCCATGCTGCATTTTTCGCCTGACGAATTCGCAAACCGCCGCGCCCGCCTCCAGGCCGAGATGGCGGAGCGCAAGCTCGACGCGCTGCTCTTGTTCGCACAGGACTCGATATATTGGCTGACAGGCTATGACACCTTCGGCTTCTGCTTCTTTCAGTGCCTCGTCGTGAAGGCCGATGGCGAGATGCGCCTTCTCACGCGCTCCGCCGATCTGCCACAAGCGCGCCAGACCTCCAATATCGAGACGATCGTGCTCTGGCGCGATCGCGTCGGCGCGAACCCGGCGATCGAGCTTCGCGATATCATGGACGATATGGGCCTGCTCGGTGCACGGATCGGCGTCGAATGGGCGACCCATGGCCTGACGGCAGCCAATGGTCGCTTGGTCGAGGAGAAGCTCGCCTCCTTCGGTACACTGACCGATGCGTCGGACCTCGTGCCTGCCCTGCGCCTGATCAAGAGCGACGCGGAGATTGCTCTGATCCGCGACGCCGCGCGCATGGGGGACGACGCGTTCGAAGAGATGCTGCCGCTGGTGCGCGAGGGCGCGGACGAATCCGCCCTGCTCCATGCGCTGCAAGGCTCCATTCTCCGTGCCGGCGGCGACTATCCCGCCAATCCCTTCGTTCTCGGCTCGGGCGAGGATGCGCTTCTGTGCCGCTATCGCTCCGGTCGCCGGACGCTCGGTGCGCAGGACCAGTTGACCGTGGAATGGTCGGGCGTTCGGGCCCATTACCATGCGCCCGCGATGCGCACCATGATCGTCGGCCGTCCGCTGATCCGGCATGAGGAATTGTGGACCGCAGCACGGGAAGGCCTCAGCGCCGTGGAAGAGGCGATGCGGCCCGGCCAGAGTTTCGGGGATGTGTTCGACGCTCATGCCCGCGTCATGGAAGAGCACGATCTCGTGCGTCACCGGCTATCGGCCTGCGGCTACTCTGTCGGCGCGCGCTTCGCGCCCTCCTGGATGGAGCCGCAGATGTTCGTCGCCGGCAATGCCGAGCCCATCCGGCAGGGCATGACGCTGTTCGCCCATATGATCATCATGGAGCCGGACAGCGGAACGGCCATGTCGCTTGGGCAAACCTATCTGACGACCGACGGCGCGCCCGAAACCCTGTCTCGCCTCCCGCTGGACCTCGCCTTCACGGCGTGAGCGTCAGAACCTTGGATTTCGAGGCGTTTGCCACAGGCTTTCCTTTTGCGTGCTCGAAGCTTGAATCTTTCCATGATCTTGCTAAGAGCGCCCTTATACAGGCGGCGTTCCTGCCGCCATCGACCGCGCCCTGCGGCTCGAAGCGACCCCTCATGAACGGGTGCGGGACACGATGAAATTATTTGTGGGCAACTCCAATCGCAGCCTCGCCGAGTCCATCGGCAAGTATCTGGAGCTGCCTCTCGGCCTCGCATCCGTCAAGCGCTTCGCCGACCAGGAAATCTTCGTCGAAATCCAGGAAAACGTTCGTGGCGAGGACTGTTTCGTCATTCAGTCCACGTCCTATCCCGCCAACGATCACCTGATGGAATTGCTCATCATGATCGACGCGCTGCGCCGGGCCTCGGCGCGTCGCATCACGGCGGTTCTGCCCTATTTCGGCTACGCACGGCAGGATCGGAAGGCGGGCGGTCGCACCCCGATCTCGGCCAAGCTCGTCGCCAATCTGATCACCGAAGCCGGTGCCGACCGCGTCATGACGATGGATCTCCACGCCGGGCAGATCCAGGGCTTCTTCGACATCCCGACCGACAATCTCTTCGCCGTGCCGCTGCTGGCACGCGACATCAAGGAACATCTGGAGACGGACCATGTGATGGTCGTCTCGCCCGACGTCGGCGGCGTCGTGCGCGCCCGGGCGTTAGCGAAGCGCCTCGACGCGCCGCTCGCCATCGTGGACAAGCGCCGCGAGAAGCCCGGCGAATCCGAGGTCATGAACATCATCGGTGACGTGAAGGGGCGTCACTGCATCCTGATCGACGACATCATCGATTCCGGCGGCACGCTCTGCAACGCGGCCGACGCCTTGATGGCGGCCGGCGCCAAGGGCGTCCGTGCCTATATCACGCATGGCGTTCTCTCGGGCGGCGCGGTGGCCCGCATCGCGGCATCCAGCATCGAGGAACTCGTGATCACGGACTCGATCGAGCCCACCAAGGCGATCCGCGAAGCCCGCAACATCCGCGTCGTGACGATCGCAACCCTGCTCGGCGAGGCCATCTCGCGCACCACGACGGAACAGTCCGTCTCCTCGCTCTTCGACTGACGTCTCGCCGCCGAAGCGACACGGCTTCGGCATCGCGCAAAGGCCTGAGGGAGGGCTGAGAACCGTCAGCCTTCGATCTCTTCGAGCAAGCCGGGCAGATCGGCCAGCCCCTCGATCCGCCGAAAGCGTGGCGCCTCCAGCGGCGCTTCGGCATGTTCGTATTCCCAGGTCAGCTCATGGGGCACGTGAACGCCCCAGGCGCCCGCCGCGAGCGCGGGCAGAACATCCGAGCGGAGCGAATTGCCGACCATCATGGCGCGCGTCGGCCCATCCCCATGCCGGTCGAAGACCTTGGCATAAGTCGCCTCGGTTTTGTCGGACACGATCTCGACGGCTTGGAAAAGCTCGCCAAGCCCCGACGCTGCCAGCTTGCGCTCCTGGTCGAACAGGTCGCCCTTGGTAATCAGAACGAGCCGATACCGCCCGGCCAGACGCTCCAGCGTCTCCGCAGCCTCTGCCAGGGGCTCCACAGGGTGGCGCGCCATCTCGCGCCCGAAAGTCAGAATGTCACGAACGAGGCTCGCAGGGGCGTCGTTGTCGGTCAACTCCAGAGCGGTCTCGATCATCGAAAGGGTAAAACCCTTGATGCCGAAACCATAGAATTGGAGATTGCGCTTTTCGGTCTCGAGCAACCGGGCGCGTATGCTCGGCAGATCGCCGTGCTCGGCCAGCAGAGCGGCGAAGCGCTCCTCGGTCAGCCGGAAGAACGTCTCGTTCTGCCAGAGCGTATCGTCCGCGTCGAAGCCGATCGTGGTGAGATGAGTCATGGAAAGCGAGGCCGAAGAGATTGAGACGAGAAGCGTAGCCGCGCGCCTCCTCCCTCGCAAGACGCCCCGTTCTTGCGAAACCGGCCGCCCCGCGCTATAGGCACGGCGTCCGCGCGGACACCCTTGGAGGCAGCGCGGACGAGAAGCGGCCTGCCATGGCCGCTTTTCGTCGTTTCGGTCCGCAATGGCGGATACCGCCTCGACAACCTCTGAACAAACCAAAGGAACTCATCATGAGCGAGAGCTACACGGTCAAGGCCGAGCTGCGCGAGAAGGTCGGCAAGGGGGCCGCCAGGTATCTGCGCCGGAACAACATGGTTCCTGCCGTCATCTATGGCGACAAGCAGGACGCCCTCCCCATCGCGGTCCCCTACAAGGAGACCTTCCTCAAGCTGCACGCTGGCGGCTTCCTGACGACGGTCATCACGATCGACGTCGGTGGCAAGCAGATCAAGGTGCTGCCGAAGGACTACCAGCTCGACGTCGTGAAGGACACGCTGACCCACGTCGACTACCTGCGCGTTTCCGACCGCACGCTGGTCACGGTCCGCATTCCCGTCCACTTCGAGAACGAAGACGCGGCGCCGGGCATCAAGGCCAAGAACGGCACGCTGAACGTCGTCCATCACGACATCGAAGTGCACTGCCCGGCCGAGGCGATCCCGGAAGGCTTCACGCTCGACGCGTCGAAGCTCGACATGGGTGACGCGCTCCATGCGTCGGACCTCAAGCTGCCCAAGGGTGTTTCGCTCTCCACCGACGAAGACTTCGTGATCGCCACGATCGTTCCTCCGATGAGCGAAGAAGCGGACGAAGTCGAAGCCGGCGAAGCGGAAGACACCGAAGAGAAGTAAGCCGTTTCGGCTTGCCATACGGTGCGGGCGGGAAACTTCTCGCCCGCACCGTCCGCTTGAACGCGCAAGGTCAAGGCGCGAGGGATCCCGCACTATGCTGTTGATGGTCGGATTGGGCAATCCTGGCCCGCAATACGAGGGAAACCGGCACAATATCGGTTTCATGGCGGTGGACGAGATCGCGAGAGCCTTCTCCTTCGGCCCCTGGACCAAGAAGTTTCACGGTGAGATCGCCGAAGGCATGATCGACGGCCGAAAGGTCCTCCTGCTCAAGCCCCTCACCTTCATGAATGACAGCGGACGCTCCGTGCAGGCCGCCGCCAGCTTCTACAAGATCGCCCCCGCCGAGATCGTGGTGTTCCACGACGAGCTGGATCTGCCGCCCGGCAAGGTGCGCGTGAAGCTCGGTGGTGGCCATGGCGGTCATAACGGCCTTCGCTCGATCGACGCGCATCTCGGCAAGGAGTATCGCCGCGCGCGTCTCGGCATCGGCCATCCCGGCTCGAAGGAGCGGGTCAATCCGCATGTGCTCGGTGACTTCGCCAAAGTCGACCGCGAATGGCTGGAGCCGCTTCTCTCCGATATCGCGCGCCACGCCGGCGCTCTCGCCAAGGGCGAGGATGCGGTTTTCATGAACAAGCTCGCCTTGGCGACGGGTGGGTCGCAGGAGCCCGCCGGCGCGAAGGGCGCTGCACCCGCCAAGCCCGCAGCCGCCGTCAAAGGCCAGAGCCATATCCGGCAGGCCCGCCAAGGCGGCAAGGCCAGCCTCCCCGCGAGCGGCCCGATGGCGGGCATGTTGAAGAAGCTCTTCGGCGGGGACTGACAGTTTCGTAACGCAAATGCCCGCCCTCGCGGCGCGGCGATGGGTGCGTCACGCGCCCCTATAGGAGTGAGCATGGGCTTTCGCTGCGGCATCGTGGGTCTTCCGAACGTCGGCAAATCGACCCTCTTCAACGCCTTGACCAAGACCGCCGCCGCGCAGGCGGCCAATTATCCGTTCTGCACGATCGAGCCGAACACGGGCGATGTCGGCGTGCCCGACAAGCGCATGAGCGCCATCGCCAAGATCGGCAAGTCCGCACAGATCATTCCGACCCGCATCACCTTCGTCGATATCGCCGGCCTCGTGCGCGGCGCATCGAAGGGCGAAGGGCTCGGCAATCAGTTCCTCGCCAATATCCGCGAGGTGGACGCCATCGTCCACGTACTGCGCTGCTTCGAAGACGACGACATCACGCATGTCGAGGGCCGCATCAATCCGGTGGCCGACGCGGAGACGGTCGAGACCGAGCTGATGCTGTCGGACCTCGAAAGCCTGGAGCGCCGCATCGTCGGCGTGCGCAAGAAGGCGCAGGGCAAGGACAAGGAAGCCATGGCGCAGGTGCCGATCATGGAGGCCGTGCTCGCGCGCCTTCAGAACGGCGAGCCGGCGCGCGTTCTCCTGGCGAGCTTCGATGCCGAGGAAAGGCGCGAGTTGCGCAACCTCAACCTTCTGACCTCCAAGCCCGTTCTCTATGTCTGCAACGTGGCGGAAGCGGATGCGGCGACCGGCAACGAATATAGCCGCGCCGTGGATGATATGGCGAAGAAGCAGGGCGCGCGCGCCGTGGTGATCTCGGCCGCGATCGAGGCGGAGATCGCCCAGCTCGGCGAAGACGAGGTCAGCGAATATCTGGAGGCCATGGGCCTGACGGAGCCCGGCCTCGACCGTCTGATTTCCGAAGGCTACGCGCTTCTCGACCTCATCACCTATTTCACGGTGGGGCCGAAGGAGACGCGCGCCTGGACGGTGAAGCGCGGCGCGAAAGCGCCAGCAGCGGCCGGCGTGATCCATACCGACTTCGAGAAGGGCTTCATTCGCGCCCAGACGATCGGCTACGACGACTTCGTGACGCTGGGCGGAGAAGTGGCCGCCAAGGAAGCCGGCAAAGCCCGCGACGAAGGCAAGGAATATGTCGTGCAGGACGGCGACATCATGATGTTCAAGTTCAACGTCTGATCGGGGACGGGCTTCGTCCCTAGCGTTTCCGACCGAGGCAGGATCGCCTTGGCGTTCGACAACTCGGTGGCCCTAGGCTCGCTGTGACCTGTCCCACTTTTTTTAAGAAGGCCGCGCCGTTTGGTGCGGCCTTTTGTGTTCGGGGTCGACCGACTGGTGCTGGCTCGGGAGTGTAAACTGAACGTCGAAGAGACATGGCGACCGCCGCTCGCAACACATGATAAACAAGTGCCGAGCGGCAGGGAGGGAGATCCTGCTGCATTATGGATGGGGAGGCCGTCAAAGTGCGCCATTACGAAGACTTCACGCCCGGCACGATATTTGCGCTCGGCCCCTACCCTGTGGAGCGCGAGGCGGTGCTCGCTTTCGCAGAAGCCTTCGATCCCCAACCCTTTCATCTCGACGAGGAAGTCGCCGCCCGTTCGCTTCTCGGCGGCCTGTCCGCGTCGGGCTGGCATAGCGCGGCGATGATGATGCGCATGATGTGCGACAGTTTCCTCCTGAACAGTACCTCGCAGGGCTCGCCGGGCATTTCAGAACTCAAATGGATCCGGCCCGTGCGCCCCGGATATATTCTGGTCGGCGAAGCGGAAGTGCTGGAGGCTCGCCGCTCTTCCACGCGGCCAGATCTCGGCATCTGCCGGATGCGTAACACGCTGCGGGAGCAGAGCACGGGCGAGACGCTGCTGACCTGCGACTATGCCGTGATGCTGAAGGCCGCCGGAGCCGAAAGCGCCGGATGAGCGCGTTCGAGGCCATGGATATCGGGCGTGTCGATGATCTCGGGCGCGCTCGGTTCGACGGTGCGGAGGTCGCAGCCTTCTCAGCCGAGTTCGATCCGCTGACTCGTCCTCCCACCGTATCGCCACTGCATATCTGCGCGGCCTTCATGCGCTTGAATGTCGAGTTCCATCGACGCCAAGCCGCAGTCGGCGAGGCGTCGGTGTTCGGCCCCTCCCCCGGCGTCTCGGACATGATCTGGCACCGCCCCGTTCAGGCAGGGGAAACGCTCACCTATCGCCAGACGGTACTCGACAAGCGCTCGGCCCCGCGTAGGCCGGGCTGGGGCATCGTGACAACCCGGATCGAAGCTCACGACGAGGCCGGAAAACTCGTCTTCGAGATGCGGGCTCGCGTTTATCTTCGGACCGACTGACGATCACCCACCGGACCGCCGCTTGGCATTCAGCGGATTGATGGTCGATGTTCTCGGCGCTCGGTCCGACCAAGTCGAAACGATGCGGTTGGTGATCCGCACGCGGTTTCGGCCAGCTTGTTTAGCGGCATAAAGGGCCTCGTCCGAATATTGATGGAGGCTATTCCAGTCCAATTCGTCGCGCGTGGAGAAGGCGATTCCGAAGCTGGCGGTCACGCGAATGGGCTTCAGCCCGTCGCCGATCGCCACATCCGTCGCCTCGATACGGGCGCGCAGGCGTTCGGTCAGCATCTGCGTTTCGAACAGTTCGCCGTGCCAGAGAAGCACCACGAACTCTTCTCCCCCATAGCGTCCGACCAAACCGTTCAGACCGACTTCCGTGTCCAGAACGCGCGATATGGCTTGGAGCACGAGATCCCCGCTCTTGTGGCCGAACGTGTCGTTGACCGCTTTGAAATGGTCAATATCCAGGGTCACTAGGGCGAGTTTCGTGCTCTGTGCCAAATGAGATGGAGGCCCGCTCTGACGCGCCGCATCGAAGCCCCGGCGGTTCAAAAGTCCCGTCAGCTCGTCCGTCACCGATAGGAGCCGGAGGCGCTCGGACAAAGCGGCGCGATGCGTATCGGCCACGATCCTCTCCCGCTCGCGTTCCCGCAGGGTTTGGAGCGCTTGAAACAGGCTCTGCACCTGAGGCACGGACCCCGTATAGGGTTTCGTCTCCACCTCGCGCCGTTCGCTCACCGCGAGAATTTGATCGCGAAAGTCGAGAAGCGGACGCAGGATCTGCCGGAGCGCGCTCCAGACCAGAAGCGGCAGGCCGAGAAGGATCAGGAGCGTCATCGCAAAGCTCATGATCATGCGGACAAGCGCCTCTTGGTCGTGCGCCTTCGCCTTCTCGACCATCTTGGCGAGATAGACGTCACGAAGTTCGGCGATCGAGTCGGCCGTACCCTGATAGACTTCAAGAATTTGGGCGGCGGAAGGCGTGGCCTTCCAAACCCTGTAGGAGTTCAACTCGACCTGTCTCGTCAGATACGGCAGCCCGCGATTGAGATAGTCTCCCTGAATTCGGGCAATGAGCTGGCCGATATCGGCTTCATCGCGAGAAAATCCCAACTGGGGCTCACCAACGTCCCAGAGCGAGCGAATGCGCTGCGTGATGCGCTGCGCCTGCATCTGCGCATCGGTGGACAGGATCGCGCCGGTCGCAAGATAGGGCACCACTTCTGAAGGGAGCCTCAGCGCCGACTCGTACATCGATGCAAGCAGCCAAACCACCCCGACCTTGCCGCCGAGGTTGGGATCGGCCTTTTCGACGCGCCGGCACACAGCGACGATCATCGGCGCGATCGTTTCGGAGATGGACGACATGCCCCGAACGATCGAGACCTGAAGTCCGACCGGCCGCGCCGTCAGCGGCATAGACAAGAGCGAGTCCACCCGCGCGCGCTCGGCTTTCAAACGCATCCGCAGAAAATTGAAGTTGAGCTGCTGGTCGAGCCCAGTCGCCTTCGCTCGGTGTTCGAAACGGAGCAGCGCAGCGTCTGAATGCGCCCTCGACGTCGCGATGAGATCTGTCGCAAGACCATCCGTATTACGCGTGATCGACAACGCGGTTTCCAGAGGTCGTCGCTCTTCGGCGATCGCCACGGCCGCATCGAAGGCAAGGGAGAAGGTGGCCAGTTCCTCCAGACTCGCGTTCGCGCGTGCCCTCTGCTCGAAAGCCCCGGTCAGAGTCATGGCTCCGAGCGCGGTCGATGCCAGAACCAACGCCAGCATCCCCGCACGGAACAATTGGAGCGCATTGGGGCGGCGCATCAAAACCCTCCGAACGAACGATCGTCAGTTTGCAGAAGATCGGTAAACGAAGGGTAGAGACGAGCACCTTCCGTTGCGGATGCCCAATAAAAAAGGGGGCAAAGACGCCCCCTTCTTCGAAATGCCTCTGCGGCAGGATCAGTGCGGCGTTGCAGCCCAGATCCGCTTTTTGACAAGATACAACATCACCGCGAAACCGATCAGGAAGATCATGACCACGAAACCGGTCGCCTTACGGGCTACGAGATGGGGCTCGGCGGCCCACATCAGGAAGGCCGCGACGTCGCGGGCATATTGATCGACCGTCTGCGGCGCGCCGTCGTCGAACGTAACCTGCCCGTCCGTCAGCGGCTGCGCCATGGCGAGGGCGGGACCCGAGATGAAGTACGGGTTGTAATGCGTGCCGGGCGCGATGGTGGTGTGTTCCGGAGGCGTTTGCCCATAACCGGTCAGAAGGCCATGGATGTAGTCCGGCCCCCCTTCGGCATATTGGGTGAAGATGTCGAAGACGAAATAGGGGAAGCCACGTTCGACAGCGCGCGCCTTGGCGATCAGCGACAGGTCGGGTGGATGAGCACCGCCCAGCGCCGCTGCCGCCGCTTCAGGGTTGGGGAAAGGCGCCGGCAAGCGGTCGGCGGGAATGCCCGGCCGCTGGAACATTTCGCCCTGCGCGTTCGGTGCCGGGTCCGTGACCTGATACTCGGCAGCCAGCGCGCGGACCTGTGCATCCGAATACCCCAAGGCCGTGAGGTTGCGGAACGACACAAGGTTCATGGAATGGCAGGCCGAACAGACCTCCTTGTAGATCTTCAGCCCGCGCTGAAGCTGACCGAGATCCCAATGGCCGAACGGACCCGCGAAACTCCAGCTCATATGCGGGGGTTTCTTGAGGGGGTAATGCGGGGTTGCGTGTTCGGCACCTGCCGAACCTGCCTCGGCCGCCTCCGCACCGCGCCCGGATTCAGGAGCGGCACCCGGCGCCTTGCCGGCTTCGGCAGCAGGAGCAGGCTCCTGCGCCAGACTGACGATCGGCATGCTGGCGGTCAGCAGCAGAGCTGCGAGGAGCGCTGACAGACGTCTCTTCATGGTCGAACTCTCCCGCGCCATCAGCCTTTGGTTTCCGGTGTCGCCGTCGCGCCCGCAGGCACGGAACGGCCGCCGCCATGCTTGGCGAGAACGGCTTCGGTGATCGAGTTCGGCAGCTTGTGCGGCTTCTCGATCAGCCCGAGAACCGGGAGAACGATCAGGAAGTGCGAGAAATAGTAGATCGTGCCGATCAGCGCGAGCGTCGGATAGATGCCCTCTGCCGGACGCGACCCGAGCCAGCCCAGGATCACGGCGTTCACCGCGAAGATCCAGAAAAAGATCTTATAGATAGGCCGGTAGTTCGTCGACTTCACCCGGCTCGTGTCCAGCCAGGGCAGGAAAAGAAGGATGATGATCGAGGCGAACATCACCAGGACCCCGCCGAGCTTGGAGTCGATCGGGCCGATATTGAAGGTGATGGCGCGCAGCATCGCATAGAACGGCAGGAAGTACCATTCCGGCACGATATGGGCCGGCGTCTGCATCGGGTTGGCCGGGATGTAGTTGTCCGGATGGCCCAGATAGTTCGGCATATAGAAGACAAAGTAGCAGAACACTGCGAGGAACACGACCATCGCGAGACCGTCCTTGATGGTCGCATGAGGCGTGAAGGGCACTGTGTCCTTGGACGACTTGATTTCGACGCCGGTCGGGTTGGTCTGCCCGGTCACATGCAGCGCCCAGATATGCAGGATCACGAGGCCCGCGATCATGAATGGCAGAAGGTAATGCAGCGCGAAGAATCGGTTCAGCGTCGCGTTATCGACGGCGAAGCCACCCAGAAGCAACGTCTGGATCGCGTGGCCGACACCCGGAAAGGCGGTGAAGAAGCCGGTGATTACCGTGGCGCCCCAGAAGGACATCTGGCCCCAGGGGAGAACGTAGCCCATGAAGGCGGTCGCCATCATGAGAAGGAAGATGATGACGCCGAGAATCCAGAGGACTTCGCGCGGGGCCTTGTAGGAGCCGTAATAGAGACCACGGAAGATATGCAGATAAACGGCGATGAAGAAGAAAGACGCGCCATTGGCATGCATATAGCGCAGGAGCCAGCCCCAGTTGACGTCGCGCATGATGCTCTCGACGGACTGGAATGCGATGGCGGAATTGGCGGCGTAATGCATGGCCAGCACGACGCCGGTCAGAATCTGAAGGCCGAGGAACAGCGCCAGGATGCCGCCGAACGTATAGGCGTAGTTCAGGTTGCGCGGCACCGGGAAGGCCACGAAGGAATCATAGAGAAGCCGCGGCAGCGGGAGGCGCGCATCGAGCCAGCGCATCACGCCGCTCGACGGCACATAGGACGAATGACCGCTCATGATCGGTTATCTCTCCCTTAGCCGATACGAATCTTGGTGGGTGTCGTGAACTGGTAGAGCGGGATCGCCATATTCTCCGGGGCTGGGCCCTTACGAATGCGGCCCGCCGTGTCGTAATGCGACCCGTGGCAGGGGCAGAACCAACCGTCGAAATCGCCCGACTGCCCGTTCGGCACGCAGCCGAGATGCGTGCAGACGCCGATCATCACCAGCCACTTCTCCTGACCGATCGCCGCGCGGTTGGGATCGGTCGCCGGTGCGTCGGATGGAATATTGGCGTTGCGCGCGATCGGATCCTTCAGATCGGCGAGCGGAACGCCCTTGGCCTCATCGATCTCCTTCGCCGTGCGCTGGCGAATGAAGATCGGCTTGCCACGCCATTTGGCGGTGATCGACTGCCCTTCGGCCACCTGCGCCACGTCCACATCCACCTGCGCCAAGGCCAGCGCGGCGGCATCGGGATTCATCTGATCGATAAACGGCCAGACCGCCGCCACCGCTCCCACGGCGCCCGCTGCTCCTGTGGCAATGAAGAGAAAATCCCGTCGAGTGGGTTCGCTGCTGCTATGGTCGACGCTCACGGGCCCCTCCCCCTCCTTGAAGACCCGAGGGTTCGAACCCAGGAGCCGGATTTCTGAGCCGGAAAGCCCCCCATAAGCCATTCCGGCAAACTCGGGTCCGCAGACCCGTTTTGCGCCAAATTTTTATGCGTCGGTTTGGAACTTGTCCAGACTGTGACGGCAACACAAGCCACTCTGTCGCGACCCGGGAAAGCTTTTATTCGGCCGCTTCCTCGCCGAGGAACCCGCCAGACTGCCGGCGCCAGAGCGACGCATACAATCCGCCCCTGCGGATCAGCTCGGAATGCGTGCCTTCTTCCACGATTCGCCCGGCATCGATCACCACGAGGCGGTCGAGACTGGCGATGGTGGAAAGGCGATGGGCGATGGCGATCACCGTCTTTCCCTCCATCATGGCGGCGAGATTGTCCTGAATGGCGGCCTCGACCTCCGAATCCAGCGCTGAGGTCGCCTCGTCCAGAACGAGAATCGGCGCGTCCTTCAGAAACACGCGGGCGATCGCGATACGCTGGCGCTGGCCACCGGACAGCTTGACGCCGCGCTCGCCGACATAGGCGTCCATGCCGCTGCGCCCGCTGGGATCGCGCACGGTCTGGATGAAATCCAGCGCGTCGGCGCGCTGGGCCGCAGCCTCGATCTCGGCCTCGCTGGCGTCCGGGCGGCCATAGGCGATGTTGTCGCGAATCGAGCGGTGGAACAGGGACGTGTCCTGTGTGACGACACCGATCGTCCCGCGCAGCGAGGCTTGCGCGACATCGGATATCGTCTGCCCGTCCACCAGAATGCACCCGCCTTCCACGTCGTAGAGCCGCAGCAAGAGGTTGACGAGCGTGGTCTTGCCAGCCCCCGAGCGCCCGACGAGCCCGACCTTCTCGCCGGGGCGGATCGAAAGGTTGAACCCTTGGATGACGCCGCCGCCCTTCCCGTAATGAAAGGTGACGTCGCGAAACTCCACCGTGCCGCCCGAAGGGCGAAGGTCCGGCGCGTCGGGCTGGTCGGTCAATCTCGGCTGGAGCGACACCGTAGCGACGGCATCCTGAATCGTGCCGTAATTGCGCACGAGGCCGTTGATGTTGAACATCATCCAGCCGCTCATCTGATTGAGCCGCAGGACAAGCCCGAGAGCGGTCGCGACATCGCCGGTGGAGGCGCCGCCGACCGTCCAGGAATGAACGACGATGGCGCCGATGGCCGTCATCATCGCGCCGTTCAGAATGGCGACCGCCGTGCGCACGGCCGTCACCGCCCGGGTCATGGCTCGAACCGCTTCCACGAAGCGGCGGAACCCGTCGAGCACGAAAGCGTCCTGCCGGCGCGACGTGTCGAAGAGTTTCACGGCCAGGATGTTGGTGAAACTATCGACGATGCGGCCGGACATGACCGAGCGCGCATCGGCGGTTTCGCGCCCCGCCTTGCGCAGGCGCGGCAGGAGACGGAACACGATCCAGCCATAACCGAGGGACCAGACGGCCAGCACCGCGCCCATCCAGACATCCATCGCGCCCAGAATCGCGACCGCGAGAATGGCGAAGGTGATGAAACTCCAGAAGGTCTGGAGCGTGGTCACGATGAAATCGCCCGTGGCCTCGCCGACCTGTTGAACCTTCTGCGAAATGCGCCCGGCAAAATCGTTCTGGAAGAAGGTGTAGGACTGGTCCATCAGCCGGCGGTAGGCTTGCCAGCGAATGCGATTGTAGAGGGAGGGCGTGACGATCTGCTGTTCCAGCACGGCCGCCGCGAAGAGAATCACCGTGCGCAGAACCAGCGTCAGAAAGGCCAGCCCGGCGAGCAGCGCCCAATGGTCGGCCAGAAGCGTCACCGGTGAGGACGAGCCGAGCGCATCCACCACCCAGCCAACGGCGGCATAGAGCAAGGCATCGACACCGCCCGTCAGCCCGCCCGTGATGAGCAGCGCGATGAACGGACCTTTGGCCTCGCGGGCGAAATGCCAGATGAAAGCGTTGGTGCTTGAAGGGAGCGGCCGCAGCGTGCCGACGCGCCGCGCGCCTTCGCTCTTTCCGCCTTCGTCGTCATAGGGGTCGATCACGCGCTCGAAGCGCTCCAGCAAGCGCTCCATCATTCGGCGGCTCGCTTGGCGCCGATACGGCCGGGCCGGGCGTCCGTATCGTCATCGCCGGCGTCGAGGAATCCGCCGACCTGCCGGCGCCAGAGCGACGCATAAAGGCCGCCACGCTCCAGAAGCTCGGCATGGGAGCCCTCCTCCACGATCTGCCCCTTGTCGAGCACGACGAGACGATCGAGCGCGGCGATGGTGGACAGGCGGTGGGCGACGGCGATCACCGTCTTTCCCTCCATCAGGCGATAGAGATTTTCCGCAATCGCCGCTTCCACTTCGGAATCCAGCGCGGAGGTCGCCTCGTCCAGAAGCAGGATCGGCGCGTCCTTCAGCATGACGCGGGCAATCGCGATGCGCTGGCGCTGCCCGCCCGACAGCTTGACGCCGCGCTCGCCAACTTCCGCGTCGAGGCCCCGCCGGCCTTCGCTGTCGGCCAGCGCCGCGATGAATTGCGAGGCTTCGGCGCGATTGATGGCGCGGCTGAGATCATCCGTCGTGGCGTCCGGTCGGCCGTAGAGGATATTCTCGCCGATCGTGCGATGGAGAAGCGAGGTGTCCTGCGTGACGACGCCGATCTGCGAGCGCAGCGAGTTTTGCGTCACCTGTGAGATATCCTGCCCGTCAATCAGGATGCGCCCGCTCTCTACGTCGTAAAAGCGCAGGAGCAGGTTCAGAAGCGTGGATTTGCCCGCGCCCGAACGGCCGACCAGACCGATCTTCTCGCCGGGGCGGATGGTCAGCGAGAAGTCGCGCAGCACCGGTCCGGCCGCGCGGTGCGACACGGCCGAACCATAGGAGAAGCCGACAGCCTCGAAGCGGACCTCGCCCTTCGAGACGATCAGCGGCTGAGCCTTAGGCGCGTCGATCAGCGCGATCGGCTGGGTGAAGGTCGCGATGCCGTCGCGGATCGTGCCGATATTCTCGAAGAGTTCCGAGACCTCCCACATGATCCATTGGCTCATGCCGTTGAGACGCAGGACGAGGCCTATACCGACCGCGATCGCGCCGACCGTCAGGAGATTGTCGATCCAGAGCGCTATCCCGACCGCGCCGACCGAGAAAAGAAGCAGCGAGTTGAGGAAATAGAGCGTCGAGAAGAAAAGGTTGATAAGGCGCGCCTGCCCATGAACCGTGTGAAGGAACTCCTCCATCGAGCGCCGGGCGTGCACCGCCTCGCGCTCCGTATGGGCGAAAAGCTTCACCGTGCCGATATTGGAATAGGCGTCCACGACGCGGCCCGTCATCGCCGCGCGCGCGCCGGCCTGTTCGGAGGCAACGCGCATCAGGCGCGGGATGAAGTAGCGCAGCAGCAGGACATAGAAGAAGAGCCAGGCGACAAAGGGGAGCACGAGCCGCCAGTCCGCCGCCGCGATCATGAAGAGGATGCCGCTGAAATAGACCGTGACGTAGAGCATCACGCCGATCGACTTCATCACCGTTTCGCGCACGGCCAGCGCGGTCTGCATCAGCTTGGTGGAGATGCGGCCGGCGAACTCATCCTGGAAGAAGCCGAGCGACTGGTTGAGCAGCCAGTTGTGGACGCTCCAGCGAAAGCGCATCGGGAAATTGGCGAAGATCGCCTGAAACGAAATGAGCGATGAGGCGAAGGTCAGGAGCGGCAGCGCCAGAAGAACGACCGCGCCGATCAGCGCCAGCCGCCAGCCCTCGCTCTGAAGAAAGGTCTCGCGCGGCGTGGAGGACAGCCAGTCCACGATCTGGCCGAGAAAGCCGAAGAGCGAGACTTCGATGGCCGAAACCAGCGCCGTTCCGATGGCATAAAGCAGCAGCAGCGGCCACACCGGCCGGGCATAGTGCCAGATGAAGCCGAATAGGCTCGAGGGCGGACTGGTCCGCTCCGAGGGAAAGGCGTCCACGAGGCGTTCGAAATAGGAAAACATGAAACCGATCCGATGCTGCCATACGCTCGCCCTCCCCTCGCGCAAGGGACGGGACGGGACGACGAGGCTCATATAGGCAGGCTCGTCGCGCTTTCATGACAAAAGCTCAAGGTCGGGCTGCGATGCCACGCCGGGCCATAGGACGACGGAGCCAGAATGCCCCTATCCCTTGCTCTTTATCAGCCCGACATCGCCGGCAACACCGGAACCTTGCTGCGCCTCGGCGCCTGCCTCGGGGTCGATGTGGAGGTGATCGAGCCGGCCGGCTTCGATCTATCGGATCGCAACCTCAAGCGCGCGGGCATGGATTATCTCGAGATGGTGCGGCTGGTGCGGCATGTGGATTTCGACGCGTTCGAGCGGGCTCGGCGCGAGGCCGGGCGACGGATGGTGCTGATGACCACCCATGGCGCAACGGATTATCGCGACGTCGCCTTCGGTCCGGACGACGTGCTGCTTTTCGGGCGAGAAAGCGCGGGCGTGCCGGATCGGGTGCACGATCTCGCCGATATCCGTGCCGTGATTCCGATGCAGCCCGGCGCGCGCTCGCTGAACCTTGCCGTCAGCGCCGCCATGGTGGTTGGCGAAGCGATGCGGCAGCTTCGCGTCTCGTGAGCGTCAGTCCGCGGTCGGCAGGCGTCGCATGGTGAATTCCACCCGGTCCCCCGGCAGGAGACGCCAGCTTTCGACCTGCGTCCAATAGGCGGCCTTGGGAAACCGATCGAACCATTCGCGCGCCTTGCAGCGCGCTTCGTCGCGCGGCAGCGTGTAGGTCTCGCGCAGAAACGGATCGACCGCCGAGCCAGCACGCGGCGAGCGCTCGCGGCGCAACTGACGCCGGAGCCCGTCGAGCGGTGGCTTGGGATAGGTCTGCAAGGTCAAGGCCGGTCTCGATCCCAGTATATCCGTGCTTACCATATGGTGACGATGAGCGAATTGGCGAGTCCGTTGCTGCCTTTGTGCGACAGCCCCTGTGTAAAACTCGAACGCTCTTCATGACAGGGCTTGTCCCGGCTTTTCCGTGCGGAAACTTGCTGCTAGGCCGAAACGAGATTCGCGGGGGCTGAGCCCGCTGAGGCATAGGAAAGACCAGCAGGATGGATCGTCCCGAACTGCCCCAAGGCCTTCCCGCAGGGATCGACGAAAAGAAGGACATGGCGAAAGTCTGGTTCGAGGCGCTTCGCGATCGAATCTGCCAGAGCTTCGAACAGCTCGAAGACGAGTTCGGCGAGGAAACCGGCCTTTCGGCCGGACGCTTCGAGCGCACGCCCTGGAGCCGGGACAATGATGGCGGCGGCGGTGTCATGTCGATGATGCATGGCCGCGTGTTCGAAAAGGTCGGCGTCCACACCTCGACCGTCTTCGGCGAATTGTCGGAAGATTTCTCCAAGCAGATCCCCGGCGCTTCGGGCGATCGCAGCTTCTGGGCTTCTGGCATTTCGCTGATCGCCCATATGCGCAATCCCAATGTGCCGGCCGTTCACATGAACACGCGCATGGTCGTCACCACGAGCCAGTGGTTCGGTGGCGGAGCGGACCTGACGCCGACGCTCGACCGGCGGCGCACGGCCGAAGACCCGGACACGCAGGCTTTCCACAAGGCGCTAAAATTCGTCTGCGACCGGCATTCAGATGTCGCCGATCACACTCGCTTCAAGGAATGGTGCGACGAGTATTTCTTTCTGCCTCATCGCAATGAAGCGCGCGGCGTCGGCGGTATTTTCTACGACTGGCTGCATTCGCCCGACGAAAAGGGTGGTTGGGATGCGGATTTCGCCTTCACCAAGGATGTGGGCAAGGCCTTCCTCGTGATCTATCCGCATCTCATCCGGCAGAACGTCGTCAAGCCTTATACCGAGGCCGACCGCGACGAGCAGCTGGTGCGGCGCGGGCGCTATGTCGAGTACAACCTGCTCTACGACCGCGGGACGCTGTTCGGCCTGCGCACGGGTGGCAATGTGAACTCGATTCTCTCCTCGCTCCCACCGTTGGTGAAGTGGCCCTAATCCCCTGTTTCGTGGGATTTGCTTGGCATGACAACAAACGTTCACGCCTGAACTTGTCTGATGATTGGATTTTACAGGGGCACACTTGGAGCCCTACAACAAAAAATTCTGAAAAAGCCCCACGCTTTAGTGAGCCTGACCCTTCACAAGTCATTTCTAAATGTTAACATGCCTTATCCCACATAACCGTGGGTAGTGCGTACGGCTTTGGAGAGAGCGTGTGCGTCACCCGACTCCAGAAACCGTATTGACGATCATCACGCGCGACCCTTCCGCCGGTCCCGCCTGATCATTCGCGATTAGGGAGGCTATCCATGTTCGAACTCAATTGTTCCGGTGTCATTCCAGGCTGCAGCCGCGTAATCCGGGCGGATTCGCAGGCTGAAGTCATTCGCCGCGCCGTCGAACAAGCCAAACAGCTTGGCGTGCCGCAGATCACCCCGCGCATGATGGACGCGTTCCGCGACGGCACGCACGAAACCGCGCACTGACCATCCTGTCCGACGTCATGGGGCGGGCCGCATGCGGCCCGCTTTTTCGTGTCTTACGACCGGTCGCTATCCGTCATCGCCAGCAGCGCCTCACGCTTCAAGGTAAAACCGCTTTCCGCCCAGCGCCGCTTCAGCGCCTCCAGCTGGCGGCCCATGTCCGGGCCGGGCAAGATGCCCTGCTGCGACAGATCGTGACCCGAGACCGGAAACTCCGGCGGCGCAAAGCGCTCGGCCTCCTGAAGCCGGGTCGAGAGACGCGCCAACGTTTGAAGCGCCGCCGCGTCGCTTCCCGCCTTCCCCCGCAAGACGGCCAGTTTCAGCCGAAGGCGATCCATGATCGCGCCTCGGTTTCCAAAGAGAAGCCTGACGCGGAACGCGCCGTCCGACTCGTCCACCTTGGGCTCGTCCGTCAGCGCCCAGGCCGTCAGCCGGTCGCGGTCCAGGTTCGACAAGCGAAGGCGCTTGGCAAGCGCGGCCATGCGCTCCGGGTCTGGCGGCACGATCGCCTCCAGCCGGCGCAGCGCGTCGGGGTCCCAGCCGAGCGCGCGCTCGGTCTCGCCCAACGACGGCATAGCGTCGATGCCCCATTTCTCGCTTTCCGGCAGCACACGGGTGAGAACGCCGGTCTGGCGCATCCAGAGCAGTGCGCGGCCGGGATCGGGCGCCGCGAAGAGCTTGCGAAGCTCCGCCCAGACGCGCTCGGCCGAGAGCTGGTCCAGCCCGTCCTTGAGGCGCGTCGCCGCGCGAAGGCCATCCGCGTCCGGCCGCCCTTCGCCATACCAGGCGAAGAAGCGGAAGAAGCGGAGGATGCGCAGGTAATCCTCCTCAATGCGCCGCGCCGCATCGCCGATGAAGCGCAGGGTTTTCGTTTCGATGTCGGCGACACCGTCGACGAGATCCACCACTCCACCGTCGGCACGCGCATAAAGGGCGTTCATCGTGAAGTCGCGTCGCTCGGCATCGGCGCGCCAGTCCTTGCCGAAGCGCACCTTGGCGTGGCGTCCATCGGTTTCGACATCCTGGCGCAGCGTCGTCACCTCGAAGGGGCGGCCGTTCATCACGGCCGTCACCGTTCCGTGCTCGAGCCCGGTCGGCACCGGTTTGAAGCCGGCGGCCTCGACGCGGCGCATGGTTTCTGCCGGTTCGCTGGTGGTGGCGATGTCGATATCGGTGATCGCACGGCCCATCAGATGGTTGCGCACCGCGCCGCCAACGACCCGTGCTTCATCGCCCTCCACCGACAGACAGGCCAGGAGGCGTTGCAGGGTCTCGTCGCGAAGCCAATCGGCGTCGATGCGTGTCATGATCTGTACAGTCTTTCGTAGAGCGTGCGCAGAATGCCCGCCGTTATGCCCCAGATGAGCCGGTCCCCGAAGGATATCGAATAGAAGGATCTGGTATGCCCACCCCATTCCCGGCTGTCACGCCGATGGTTGGCCTCGTTCATGAGAAAGGCGAGCGGCACTTCGAAAATATCCGCGACTTCGCTGGGCTCGGGGCGCAGGGAAAAGCCGGGACGCACGATGGCGACGATTGGGGTGATGCGAAACCCCGTCGTGGTGCGATAGCGCGGCAAACGACCGAGCGTTTCGACGAAGCGCTCTTCCAGCGCGATTTCCTCGCGCGCCTCGCGCAGCGCCGCCGCCTCGATGCTCTCGTCCTCCGGGTCCACCGATCCGCCGGGAAAGGCGATCTGGCCGGAATGTTTGCGAAGCCCGCTGGCGCGCGTCGTGAGGATCACGCTCGCCCCTTCGGGCCGGTCTACGACCGGCACGAGGACCGCCGCCTCGCGCGCGGCCGCGCGCTCCACCAATTGCTCCAGATCGGGATTGAGAATGTGGTCGCCGCTATCATGCTCCAGATCGCTCGCGCCACGCGCCAAGACACGGCGGCGCACATCCTCGGCGCTCCAGTCGGTCAGGGTCTCACGCATGGTCGCTCGCATCCGGCAAGTCGAAGAAGCTCCCGCCCGATCGGATGCCGAGCCGCCCGTCCCGCTCCTCGGCAAGGCCGGCGAGGTCATAGGCGAGCGGGCGCGTCAGCCGCGCTTCGAGACCGCCGCGCACGAGGAGATAGGGGCGAAAACCCTCCGCATCTGCGGCAAAGCGCAAGGGATGCTCCGGCCCGGCTTCCACGAGATCGCCGACATTGGTGCGAAAGCTCAGGATCGGCACGCCGTCCCGCGTTTCCGCACTCATCTCCACCGCGAGGAATGGCGCGTCCTCGACCGTGATCCCCAGCTTTTCGACCGGCGTGACGAGACAAAAGCGCCCATCGGGTTCGCGCCGCAAGATGGTCGAGAACAGTCGAACCAAGGCTTCGCGATGAATGGGTTGGCCCTCGTGAATCCAATGGCCTTCGCGATCGATGCGCATATCCATCGCGCCGCAATCGGGCGGATTCCAGAGTTCCACAGGCGGCGCGCCCTGCCCGGCCCGCTCGGCGCGGGACGCCAAGGCCTCCGGGCTGATCTCGGTTGCTTGCGACATGCTGTCCCCTGTCCTATGCCGCGACGGAACGCGGGCCATCCGGCCCATCACTTCGCTGGCACCGGTCTTATTTTGGTCGGGCTTCATCGTCACGAAATAGTTGCGCGCCCGGCGCTTGCCAACGCACCATCGCGCCACTCCTTTTCTATAAGGAGCGGCACTCAGGCCCGGGTGACGAGCGAAAAAGGACTCCCGCCATCATGACGATCCTCGCACCGGACAGCGCCGCTCTCGACCCGAAGGCCATGGTCGAGCAGGCCGAGGCGGCTCTGGCCGACATCGCGCGTGCGCGCGAAGCCGTGGGCCGCGTGATCTTCGGCCAGGAAAGCGTGGTGGAGCAAACGCTGACGGCGATCCTGGCGGGCGGCCATGCGCTGCTGGTCGGCGTGCCGGGTCTCGCCAAGACCAAGCTGGTGGAAACGCTCGGAACCGTGCTCGGGCTCGATGCGCGCCGCGTGCAGTTCACGCCCGACCTCATGCCCTCCGACATCGTCGGCACCGAAGTCATGGATCAGGACGAGACGGGCCGTCGCTCCTTCCGCTTCGTGCGCGGCCCGGTCTTCGCGCAGCTTCTGATGGCTGACGAGATCAACCGCGCCAGCCCGCGCACGCAGTCCGCCCTGCTTCAGGCCATGCAGGAATATCACGTGACCGTCGCGGGCGAGCGGCACGATCTGCCCGCGCCTTTCCATGTTCTGGCAACGCAGAACCCGCTGGAGCAGGAGGGCACCTATCCCCTGCCTGAAGCGCAGCTCGACCGATTCCTCTGTCAGATCGACGTGCACTACCCATCGCTCGACGCCGAGCGGCGCATTCTCATGGCGACGACGGGCGTTTCGGAAGAGCGCGCGAGCCCCGTCATGACGGCTGAGCGGCTGCGCGAAATCCAAGGCTTGGTGCGCCGGATGCCGGTGCCCGACACGGTGGTGGACGCGATCCTGTCGCTGGTCCGCTCCGCGCGCCCGGGCCACGGCTCGGCCGAGGCCGACGCGCATATCGCTTGGGGTCCCGGCCCGCGCGCCTCGCAATCTCTGATGACCTGTGTCCGCGCCCGCGCGCTTTATGAAGGGCGTCTAGCCCCTTCGATCGACGATGTGCGGGCGCTGGCCGAACCCATCCTCCAGCACCGCATGGCCTTGAACTTCGCGGCGCGCGCCGAGGGCGTCGGCGTTCGCGATGTGGTGAAGGCGCTCGTGCGCGGGCTGAACTGACGCCATGGTCGCGATCGGTCAGATCACCGAGACCACGCGCGGCGGCGAAGCGCTTTTGCGCGCGCGCCAGCGCGCCGCTCTGCTGCCGGACCTTCTGGTCGAGGCGCGGCGCGTCGTCGCCACGATGACAAGCGGCTGGCACGGGCGACGGCGGCGCGGCGCAGGCGAGAATTTCTGGCAATTCCGCCCGTTCGTGGATGGCGAGCCCGTGTCGCGCATCGATTGGCGGCGTTCGGCGCGCGACGACAATGTCTATCTGCGCGACCGCGAATGGGAGGCGGCGCAGACCGTCTGGCTCTGGGCCGACCCTTCGCCGTCCATGCTCTACCGCTCGCAAGGCGCGATCGTATCGAAGGAAAGCCGCGCGCTGGTTCTGGTGCTGGCGCTGGCCGAGTTGCTGTCGCGTTCGGGCGAGCGCATCGGCTTTCCCGACGTGCTCGACCCGATCTCCGCGCGCAACGCCGCCGAGCGGATCGCGGGCGCGCTCGCCACCGGCCGGCCCGCCTCCGGCTTTCCCTCCGGCGACCGGTTCAAGCGCTTCAGCGAACTGGTTCTCGTCAGCGACTTTCTCGACCCGATGGACGCGCTGATCGAGCGGATCGATCACCTTTCGCGGCGCGGCGTGCGCGGGCATCTCGTCCAGATCGCCGATCCAGCCGAAGTCGCCTTCCCCTATAGCGGGCGCACGGAGTTCCGCGATCCCGAAACCGGGGCCAAGCTCACCGCTGGGCGGGCGGAAACGCTGCGCGAGGAATACCGCACCCTGTTCGACGCCCGCCGGGCGCATCTTGCAGACCATTGCCGGCATATCGGCTGGAGCCACGTCTTTCATTTGACCGACCGCCTCGCCTCGGAGCCGCTGCTCGCCCTTCATGGCCGTCTGAGCGGCCAGTTCCAGCCAGCCGGGCAGCGCGCCTGATGGGGGGACTGTCGCTGTCCTTCGGTGCGCCGCTGGTTCTGGCCGGGCTTCTGGCGCTGCCTTTGATCTGGTGGCTGCTGCGCCTGACGCCCCCACGTCCGCAGACGGAAACTTTCCCGCCGCTGCGCATTCTGGAGCGCGTCGCGAAACGCGAGGAAACGCCTTCGAAAAGCCCGTGGTGGCTGACGCTTCTGCGCCTTCTTCTCGCCGCTGCCGTCATTCTGGCGCTCGCCGCCCCGATCCTGAACCCGCGCGAAAGCGCGCTGACGGGCAACGGCCCAGTGGTTGTCTTTCTCGACAATGGCTGGGCAAGCGCGCGCGATTGGACCGCGCGGCGCGGCGCGGCCGAAGCGCTGATCCGGGAAGCGGGCGAAAGCGGTCGGCCGGTTTCGCTGGTTTTGACGGCCGACGGCAATGCCAACGATCCCGCACCGGTGGAAGCGGCGACAGCCTTGGAGCGGCTGGCAGCCGCCGAGCCGCGTTCGATCTCGGTTGATCGCGCGGCCGCTGCCAAGCGTCTGGCCGGCGTGCTTTCGGGGCAAAGCGGGATCAGCCTCGCGCTCTTGACCGATGGGCTCGATGGAGCCGGCACGGCCGAGGCGACACAAGCGCTGCGCGTGCTCGGTCCTGTTCAATCGCTCGTCTATCGCCCAGTTCTCAACGATCTGTTCGCTCTGACGGCCGCCGACAATGCGACCGAGGCGCTGAAGGTCTCGGGCGTTCGACCGACCAACCAAGCCAGCGCGCCGGCGGAGATCACGCTGCGCGCGCTGGATGCGCAGGAGCGCGAGATCGGGCGCGCCCCGCTTGCCTTCGCCGCCGGCTCGACGGCCGGCGAAGCGCGGTTCGAGGTTCCGGTGGAACTGCGCAACGACATTGCGCGGATCGAGCGCGACAGCGCGCTGGACGCCGCTTCCGTGCGGCTGGTGGATGACAGTTTTCAGCGGCGCAAGGTCGGGCTCGTGTCTGGCGAAGCGGCCGATCTGGCGCAGCCCCTCCTTTCGCCGCTCTACTACATCACGCGCGCGCTGGAGCCCTATGCCGATCTAATCCGACCCGAGAGCGCCGACCTTGCGACCGCCGTTCCGGCGCTGGTGAAACAGAACCCGTCGATCATCGTGCTCGCCGATATCGGCGTCCTGCCGCAGGCAGCGCGGGAGGCGCTGACGGGGTTCGTCGACAAGGGCGGCATTCTCCTGCGCTTTGCGGGCCCTCGTCTCGCCGCCTCGACGACCGAGGACGATCTCGTTCCCGTGCGCCTGCGCGGCGGCGAACGGCAGCTCGGCGGCGCGTTGTCCTGGTCCGAACCGCAGAAGCTCGCGCCCATTCCGGCGGAAAGCCCTCTGGCGGGCATCGCCATTCCCGACGACGTGACCGTGTCACGCCAGATCCTGGCTGAGCCCTCGGCCGATCTGCCCGCGCGCACCTGGGCAAGTCTGGCCGATGGAACGCCGCTCATCACGGCCGCCCGGCGTGGCGGGGGCAGCATCGTGCTGGTCCACACGACCGCCGAAGCCACATGGTCGAACCTGCCGATCTCGGGCGCCTTCGTGAATATGCTTCGGCGCATCGTCACTCTTTCGCGCGGGACGAGCGCGGCGGGCGGCGAAGGCGCGGCGCAGGTTCTGCCGCCCTATCGCATTCTGAATGGCGAAGGTCGGCTGGTGCAGCCGGGGCCGGACGTGCGCCCGCTGACGGTTCGCCCCGGCGAGGAGCCCACGCCCTCCATCGACCATCCGCCCGGTCTCTACGGCACATCGGAGGGCTATCGCGCCTTGAACCTGTTCGCCCCCGGCGCCGAGCTTCGCCCGCTTCCCGAACTCGACCTTGGCACGCCTCTCGTGTCACGCGCCTATGGCACGGAAGATGCCACCGACCTGACGCCGTGGCTCTTTGCCGGCGCGTTGGCTTTGTTCACGCTCGATGCCCTAGCGCTTCTGTGGCTGAACGGCGGCTTCGCGCGGCTTGGCCGCCGCATGGCGGGCCTCAAGCGGCCCTCCTCCGCGCTGCCGCTGCTTTTGGTCAGTGCGCTTCTCCTGGCCAACCCTCCGCACCCGGCACAGGCGCAGGCCCGCCCCACGGATGAGGCGACGCGCGGGCTCGACGGCGTCGACGCGCAGAAGGCCATCGCCGCGACCGAGACGACGCATCTCGCCTATGTCCAGACCGGCGATGCCGCGACCGACCAGCTGTCGCGGCAGGGCTTGTCCGGCTTGTCTCAGTTCATCGCCTCGAAGACCGCGCTGGAGCCCGGCGAACCCATGGCGGTGGATCTCGAGAAAGACGAGTTATCGTTCTATCCGATCCTTTACTGGCCTGTGCACGCCGATGCGGCCATGCCCAGCCCGGCCGCGATCAGCCGGGTGGACGCCTATATGAAGCAGGGCGGCACCGTGCTCTTCGATGTCGAAGGCGATGCGGCGGGCGATCTCTCCGGCACCAGTGTTTCGCCGGGCCAGCGCCGGCTGCGCGACATCTTGGCCGATCTCGACGTGCCGCCGCTGGAGCCAGTCCCGCGCGACCACGTTCTGACCAAGGCCTTCTACATTCTCGACAATTTTCCAGGGCGGCACACCGGCTCCGATCTCTGGGTCGAATCGCTGAACCGCAGCGCGGACGCGCAGGCCCGCCCCGCCAGCGCGGGAGACGGCGTATCTTCGATCATGATCACGTCCAATGATTTCGCCAGCGCCTGGGCGATCGACGATAACGGTCTCTTCGTGCGCCCGACCGATTCCGCCGACCCGGCCCAGCGAGAATATGCCTACCGGGCAGGGGTGAATATCGTGATGTATGTCCTGACCGGCAACTACAAGGCCGATCAGGTTCACGTGCCCGCGCTTCTCGAACGGCTGGGGCAGTGAGATGAACTGGTCGATCGATTTCGCGCCGTTTTTCTCCTGGACGGTGCTTGCCCTTCTCTGCATTTCCGCGCTGTTTCTGGCGGCGGCTTTGGTCTTTTCCGGCCTGCGCGGGTCGGTTCTGCGCGTTTGCGCGATCGCCGCGCTGCTTCTGGCGCTGCTGAACCCCGTCGTTCTACGCGAGCAGCGCGACCCCTTGAAAAGCGTCGTCGCGCTCGTGGCCGATCGCTCGCAGAGCCAGACGATCGGCGAGCGCACGGCGCAGACGGACGAGGCCGTGGCGACGCTGCGCCAGCGCCTGTCGGCATTCCCGCAATTCGAGGTACGGGAAGTCGATGCGCGCTCGGAGGGCACGAGCGACGTCTCGACCGCGCTGTTCGGTGCGCTGCGCTCGGCCTTGAGCGACGTGTCGCCGGGGCGTGTCGGCGGCGCCATCATGGTGACCGATGGGCAGGTCCACGACATTCCGCCCAATGCCGGCGCGCTCGGCTTCGACGCGCCACTCCATGCGCTCATCACCGGGCGACCGAGCGAGTTCGACCGCCGGCTCGATATCGTCACCGCGCCGCGCTTCGGGCTCGTGTCGCAGCCGCAGACGCTGACCTACCGCGTCGTGGAGGAAGGGCCGCGCGCCTCGCGCAATCCCGTCGAGGTGCAGGTCTTCCTGAACGGCGATCTCGTGCAGCGCCAGAGCGCGGTGCCGGGAGAGTTGACATCCGTGGAGATCACGCTGCCGCGCGCCGGCAAGAATATCGTCGAACTCTCCGCCGCGCGCGATCCGCAGGAGATCACCCCGGTCAACAATCGCGCTATCGCAATCATCGATGGCATTCGCGAGAATCTACGCGTGCTGCTCGTGTCGGGCGAGCCACACGCGGGCGAGCGCACCTGGCGCAATCTCCTGAAATCCGACGCGGCGGTCGATCTCGTGCATTTCACGATCCTGCGCCCACCGGAAAAACAGGACGGAACGCCGATCAACGAATTGTCGCTGATCGCCTTCCCGACACGAGAGCTGTTCGTCGAAAAGATCGAGGATTTCGACCTTATCATCTTCGACCGCTACCAGCGGCGCGGCGTGCTGCCGACGCTCTATTACGACTATATCGCGCAATATGTGGAAAAGGGCGGCGCCATGCTGATCGCCTCCGGGCCGGAATATGCCGGGCCGGATTCGGTCGCCAATTCGCCGCTGGCCTCCATCCTGCCGGCCCTCCCGACGGGCGAAGTCGATCTGCGCGCCTTCCGGCCCACGCTTTCCGATCTGGGTCGCAAGCATCCCGTGACGCGGGGCTTGCCGGGCTCGGAGGCCTCGCCTCCCAACTGGAGCCCCTGGTTCCGCACCGTCGATGTCGGCGAGACCAAGGGCGAGGTCGTCATGACCGGCCCGGACAACAAGCCGCTTCTCGTGCTCAACCGGGCCGGCGAAGGTCGCGTCGCATTGCTCCTGTCGGATCAAGGCTGGCTCTGGTCGCGCGGCTACGAGGGCGGCGGGCCCCATGTCGCCCTGTTTCGCCGCCTCGCGCATTGGTTGATGAAGGAGCCGGAGCTGGAGGAAGAGGCGCTGGACGCCGAGGGCACCGGCTCCGACCTCGTAATCACGCGCCACACGATCGGCGGCGACCCCGGCCCGGCGACCGTCGTCACGCCGACCGGCCAAGCCTTGCAGGTGACGCTCGCGGACGGCGGCAACGGAGAGTGGCAGGGTCGCCTTCAGGCGAACGAACTCGGCCTGTATCAAGTGGCCAGTGGCGACCTGCGCGCGCTCGCCAATATCGGACCGGTGAACCCGCGCGAATATCGCGAGGCGATCTCGACCACGGCCAAGCTGCAACCGATCGCGGCCGAGACGCGCGGCGATGTCAGGCGGCTGGCGGGAGAAACGGGCGGCATCAGCGTACCGCGCATCGTGCCCATGGCCGGGCGGGCCGAAGCCTCGGGACGCGACTGGATCGGCCTTCGCACCACGGACGAGACGGTGCTGCGCGGGGTCGATCGCACGCCGCTGTTTGCGGGATTCCTGGGACTGGCGGTTCTGCTCCTGGCGCTCTCCGCCACCTGGTATCGTGAGGGACGCTAGAGCCTTTCTCGATTTCGCAATTGCGAAGAGCGCTCGCCGAGATCACATAGGGTGGATCGAAGCGGAGGCTCGCCCCATGACGTCAGTCTGTCTCGCCCTTCAAGGTGGTGGCGCCCATGGTGCCTTCACCTGGGGCGTCCTCGATCGCCTGTTGGAAGACGGTCGATTTCCGACGGCGGCGATCAGCGGCACCAGCGCCGGCGCATTGAACGCCGCCGCGCTCGCCACAGGGCTCGCCGAAGGGCCGGAGGGCGCGCGGCGCAGGCTGGAAGCACTGTGGCTGGAAGTCGCGCGCCGCTCGCCCTTGGGCGCAGCCGAGAACCGCCTCCCCTTCTTTCCGTTCAGCCGGTCTATGGTGCATGAGACGATCGAACGGATGAAGCTGTTCGGGCAGCTCGTATCTCCCTATTCGCTCGGCCTGCCCTCCGACAATGCGCTCCGCGCGGTGGTGGACGCGGTCATCGACTTCCCGCTTCTACAAAGCGAGCGTGTCGTGCCGACCTTCGTGTCGGCCACCGATGTCGAAACGGGGAACGTGCGCGTCTTTTCCGGTCGGGAACTGACCGCTGACGCGCTTCTCGCCTCCGCCTGCCTGCCGGATATTTTTCGTGCGGTCGAGATCGACGGCCGGCCTTATTGGGACGGGGGCTATGTCGGCAACCCGATGTTGAGGCCCTTCTTCGCGGACGACCACGGCTCGACCGACATTCTGATCGTCCAGGTCACGCCATTTCACCGCTCGGGGACGCCGGAAACGCCAGGCGACATCATGGACCGGGTGCAGGAAATCACCTTCAACACCTCGCTGATCCGAGATCTCCGGATGCTGACCGAGATGCAGAGGCTGGTGAAGGGCGAGGATCTGGAGAATCCCGTTCTGCGCCGTATCGCGGGTCTGCGCCTGCATATGATCGCGGCGGACGACGAGATGTCACGGCGCAGCGGCGCGGGCAAACTGGACACGCGCTGGTCGGAACTCACGACGCTGCGTGACCTCGGCCGAGAGGCAGCCGGGCGGTGGCTGGCCGAGAAAGCGGAGCATGTCGGCCAGCGCTCCACGCTCGCTGGCGGGTTCAGCATTCTCTCGTGATCCTCGCTGCCTGCCTCAGCGGCGTGGCAGCACGGCCCCCGATACGCCGTGAAGAGCGCCGGGAATGAGTTCCAGACCGAGGATCCGCGCCTGGTCCACCGGCCCCGGCATGATCACCGAGCCGATCGGAAGCGGCACATAGCCGAGTGGCGTGTAGTAGGCGCGATCGCCCACAAGGAAAATCGCTGTCTCACCCGCCTCGCGCGCCGCGTCGGCGCTGAGCGAGAGAAGCATCCGGCCGATGCCCCGCTTCTTGAAGGCGGGACGGACGGCCAAGGGTCCGAGCATCAGGACGGGAGCGTCTCCGATCCGCACCGGCGTCAGACGCACGGAGCCGACCACCTCGCCCCGGATCATGGCGACCCGCGAAAGAGTGAGATCGTGCGCGCTCGCCTCGCGCACCCGCTCCGCCGCGCGCGTGAACCGGCCGGGCCCGAAGGCTTCGGCATTAATGGCTTCGATCGTGTCCGCATGCGCGAACTGTTCCGCCTCGAAAACGAGGTCGAGATCTTGAAGAATGGACAGCATGGAAAGGTCCTGATCGGCGTGGGAAACCAAGCCGCCCGAAACCGGACCTTTGAAGGGGTCAGGTGGCGGCGTCGATCATCGCGGCTTTGGCCGCTTCATCTCGTCGTCGTCGCAGCAAGGCATGGACCTTTCGGGTGTTCCCGGTCGCCAGACCGGCCGCGCCTCATAGCACCTTGGTTCGGCAAAATCCATGCTTGCCGCGAGGCTGCGATTAAATGCCGGGAGTGACGGAGTGTTCCAAAGCTTTCGCGGAACAGGCGTCGTCCGCTTCGCGTATCATCGCGAGGATGAGAATGGCGGCGGAGACGCGCGATGGGACTTCTGGTCGATGGCCAATGGCAAGACACATGGTACGACACAAAGTCGACCGGCGGTCGCTTTCAACGCACGGTCACGAGCTTCCGCCGCTGGGTGACGCCGGACGGCGCGCCGGGGCCGGACGGGCAGGACGCCGTCCCTGCGGAGGCGGGGCGCTATCACCTTTACGTTTCCCTCGCCTGCCCGTGGGCCCATCGCACGCTGATCCTGCGCAAGCTCAAGAAGCTGGAGGACGTCATCTCCCTCTCCGTCGTGGACTGGCACATGGCCGAGGAAGGCTGGGTCTTTTCCGAGCGGCAGGGTGCCATCCCCGATAGCGTCAACGGCGCGAAGCGGCTCTACGAGGTCTATCTGAAGGCCGACCCGACCTATACGGGCCGCGTCACCGTGCCGGTCCTGTGGGACAAGAAGGAGGGTACGATCGTCAACAACGAATCGGCCGAAATCCTCCGCATGTTCAATTCGAGTTTCGACGCGTTCGGTGCCGCCAGTGTCGATGTCTGCCCGGTCGATCTGAAGGCGGAGATCGATGGGGTGAACGGCTTCGTCTATGACAAGGTGAACAGCGGCGTCTACAAATGCGGATTCGCGACGACGCAGGACGCCTATGAGGAGGCGTTTCATCAGCTCTTCGGCGCATTGGACGAGTTGGAAGAGAGGCTCGGCCGGCAGCGCTACCTGACCGGCCCTCGCATCACCGAGGCGGACTGGCGGTTGTTTACGACCCTGATCCGCTTCGATCCGGTCTATGTCGGGCATTTCAAATGCAACCGGAAACGGATCGCGGATTATCCAAACCTGTTCCATTACATGCTGGAACTCTACCAGTGGCCGGGCGTCACCGAGACCGTCGATTTCCACCACATCAAGCATCACTATTACGAGAGCCACGGCACCATCAATCCGACAGGCATCGTGCCGCTCGGCCCCGAGCAAGACCTCACTCAGCCGCATGACCGGGAGCGCTTGCCGGCAGGCTGAGGGCTACCAGTCTTCGGGGCGCGGCATGCCCGTGCGATCTTCATCGATGCGCCGGCGCGTGGCCGGCGTCGTACCCTCCGGCAAGGCGTCTGGCGCGAAGAAGCCGGTTTCGGCGATCTCGCGATCCGGCCGACGCGGCCTCGCCTGCCGGACGCGATCGCAGCGATACAGGAGGACATGGTCCCGCCCCTCCCGCCTGTTGTAGAACACGGCGACGAGGCGAGGCTCGGTCTCGCACAGAAGATGTCCCTCCTCCTCGGCTTCGCGGCGCGCGGCGGCAATCGCCGTTTCGCCGGGGTCCACCGCACCGCCCGGCAGATACCAGCCATCGCGATAGGCGTGTCGCACCAAGAAGACGCGGCCTGCTTTATCATAGGCGAGAAGCCGCACGCCCAGCGTCATGGGGCGTGACAGGAGCGCCCAGCGCCGCAGCGCCCACCCGAGCCAACGTTGCGCGCGTTGCCTCACGGTCCGCCCCTTCCCATCCCGGCGCGATCGGCTACTTGCTGCCCCATGTTCCGACTCGCCCATCTCTCCGACATTCACCTCGGCCCGCTGCCGGAGCTTTCCTACCGGGAACTCGCCTCGAAGCGGATCACAGGCTACATCAACTGGCAGCGCAATCGAAAGCGGGCGATGTTCGGCGACACGCTGCTGCGCCTCGTCAACGACATGAAGGCGCAGCATCCCGACCATGTGGCCGTTACCGGCGATTTGGTGAATCTTGCTTCCAAGCAGGAGATCATCGGCGCGCGCCTCTGGCTGGAAGACATGGGAAAGCCGGACTGGGTGTCTGTCATCCCCGGCAATCATGATGCCTATGTGCCGGGCGCTCTCAAGCGCGCCTACCGGGAATGGCATCCCTATATGATGGGCGATCATCGTCCAGGGGCCGAAGCCAAGCACTTCCCTTATCTGCGCGTTCGCGGCCCGGTCGCGATCATCGGTACGTCCAGCGCGGAGGCGACCGCGCCCTTTTTCGCAACCGGTTCCTTCAAGCGCGGACAGGCGCTGCGCACGGCCAAGCTCCTGGCGGAGGCGAAGGAGCGCGGCCTGTTCCGCGTCGTGATGATCCACCATCCGCCGATCTCGGGCGCGGCAGCCTGGTCGAAGCGCCTCATCGGCAAGCAGTTCTTCTCCAAGGTCATTCACGATGTGGGCGCGGAACTCGTCCTGCACGGGCACACCCATCTCGACACGATCTATTGGCTGACGGGTCCAAGCGGCGAGAAAGTGCCTGTGGTCGGCGTACCCTCCGCCAGCCAGAGCGCCGGAAGTTCCAAGCCGCCCTCGCGCTACAATCTGTTCGAGATCGAAGGCGGGCCGGGCCAATGGTCGTTGACGCAGCGAGAGCGCGGCTTGCGGCTGGACGGATCGGGCATCGACTGGATTCGCGAGCGACAACTCCTGTCCGATGGCACAGCGATCGATCCCCGACCGCGCGCAGACGCGAAAGCGCCGGTGCCGGAGATGAATTCGGAAACAGCGCTTTAGGCACTTTTTGCCGAGGTCGTCGGGAGGCGGAGGCTGGTTCGACTTACCCTGGACATCACTTGAGTGTCGAAGGCGAAGAGGACCAGCCTTCGGTTGAATTCCGCTTGCGGCGGCTTTCGGATCGGTCGTAAGGCGACAGGCCCTCCGCGACGATCCGCCGAAAGCTTCGCCATGCGCCTTCCGCCCCTGCCCGCCATCTCGGCAGGCCTCCTCGCCGCCTTTGTCGGCTTTGCCAGTTCGTTTTCGGTGGTGCTGCAGGGGCTTGTCGGCGTGGGAGCCACGCAGGAACAGGCCGCGTCCGGCATCCTGGCGTTATCGGTGGCGATGGGGGTGTGCGGCATCCTCGTCACCCTGCGCACGAGAATGCCGATTTCCATTGCCTGGTCCACGCCGGGCGCGGCGCTTCTGGCCGGAGCGGGCGTGCCGCATGGCGGCTTTGCGGCGGCGATCGGCGCCTTCATCCTGGCCGCAGCGCTCGTCACCCTGTCCGGTCTGGTGAAGCCGATCGGACGAGCAATGTCCGCGATCCCCGTTTCGCTTGCCAATGCCATGCTGGCCGGGATTCTGCTTCCCTTGTGTCTGGCGCCGGTCAAAGCCGTCGCGGCCATGCCGCTGGCAGGTCTTGCCATCGTGGCGGTCTGGTTTCTGGTCGGGCGTTGGAGCCGTATTTTGGCGGTGCCGGCCGCAGCCGTCGCGACCGTTCTCTTGATCCTCGCAACGCATCCCGCGCCGATGGAGCAGGTGTCGATCATCCCCGCACCGGTCTTCGTCGCGCCGGACTGGTCTCTGGCGACCATGGTCGGTATCGGCCTGCCGCTCTTCCTGATCACCATGGCCTCGCAGAACATCCCGGGCCTTGCGGTCCTGAAGGTGAACGGCTTCTCGCCCGAACCCGGCCCCTTGTTCACCGTCACGGGTCTGTTCAGCTTGGCTTGCGCGCCCTTCGGCGGCCATGCGGTCAATCTGGCGGCCATCACGGCCGCCATCTGCGCGGGCGACGAAGCGGGTCCGGATCGCGCGCGCCGCTGGTGGGCGGGTGTGGTATCGGGGCTCGCCTATATCGCCTTCGGTTTGGCAGCGGGCTGGGTGACGGTTTTCGCAGGCCAGGCGCCGGTTCTGGTGCAGGCCATGGCCGGGCTGGCTTTGATCGGCGCCTTCACCAACGCCCTCAGCGGCACGATCGCGCAGGCACAGGACCGGGAAGCGGCGATCCTGTGTTTCGTGACGACCGCATCCGGCACGGCATTCTTGGGCATCAGCGCGCCCTTCTGGGGCTTGGCGGTCGGCGGCATCGCCCTTTTTGCAGCCCGCATCCGGAAATAAAAACGGCCCCAAGCGGATGGGGACGGCTCTCGAAGCATGACATGGGGAGAGAAAGCAGGCCGCACGAAGCGGCCGCTTGGCGCGGGCGGTGCTTCAGAACAAATGGGTTCCGCGCGCCGCGATGATCGCCAGGAGAACGCCGATGCCGACCACGATGCCGATCATCATCCACGACAGGGCGATCACGAAATCGGTGGAGCGGGGGCGTTGCGGTAAGCGCAATGGAGCATCGTGGGCGGGGGTGATCGGCGCGGTCAGCGTCTGCACCGGGCGCTCCGGCGCGGACAATCGCGACCCCAGCCCGTCGAACACGGCCAAGGCCTTGTCCCGCTCTACGATTCGCTCGGCGATATAGTCGGTCACGCGGTCCACCACGAAGCGAAGCTCGGGCGATTCGACCAGTGTCACGCGGCCCAGGCGGGTTTCGCGAACGAAGCGATAGGTCCGACGGTCCCGGCCCATCACAACATGAGCCGTCGCGTCGATCCAGAAGCGTGGATGGGTGCCGTTGGACAAGGTGAAATCGAAGAGATCGTCATCCAGTGGAACCGCATCCATGATCGGCTGCAGTTCATCGGCAAACATCTCCAGTCGAGCGCGGTCGGCCTCGCGAATGTCCACCACGATGTCGGTGCGCTGAGCGGCGGCGATCTTGGCGGCACGCACAGCGTCCGCCAATCTCTTCGTCCCGTTCGTCGCCGCCACAGCGGACTTGGCCTCGGCCATCTTGCCCCCTCGACTGGTCGCGTGGGCGGATCGTCATGATTCGCCACCGCCCACCTCATGTGCTTAATCGAGCAGGCTTTCGCGAAGCCTGACCACGAGCGGAAGCCGAATGCCGATGCGCGTTCGCGCCCTCAGCCTTCCAACGCTCGGTTGGCCGCCGAGACGATCGCCTTCAGCGATGCGGTCGTCGCATTCTGATCGATGCCCGCGCCGAACACGCGCCCGTTTCCGTGCTCGACCTCCATATAGGCGATCGCGCTGGCATTCGAGCCTCGCTGGAGCGAATGTTCGGAATAATCGGCGACGCTCAGCGACAAGCCCAAATGCCGGTTCAGCGCGTTGATGAACCCGTCGATGGCGCCGGTGCCACGCCCCGTGATCGTCGTCTCCTGCCCGTTGTCGATGATCGTCGCCTCCACCAAACGGCTGTTGCGATCGCCTTCCACCTTGGTGAAATGCTCGACATAGCGCAGGCGCGCGCCCGGCTGCTCGACATAGCGCTCGATGAAACGGTCATAGATGCGCTTGACCGGCAGTTCCTTGCCTTCCTCGTCGGTGATCCGCTGAATATCCTCGCGGAACTCGATCTGCAGATTGCGCGGCAGGTTCAAGCCGTAATCGGCCTGCAGGACATAGGCGATGCCGCCCTTGCCGGATTGCGAGTTGATGCGGATGATCGCCTCATAGGAGCGGCCCACATCTTGCGGGTCGATCGGCAGATACGGCACTTCCCAAACCGGCGTGTTGGCGACCTTATGCGCCTTCATGCCCTTGTTGATCGCGTCCTGATGCGAGCCCGAGAAGGCGGTGTAGACGAGTTCGCCCACATAGGGATGGCGCTCGGGGATCGCGAGCTGGTTGCAATATTCGTAGACGTCCTTGATCCGGTTGATGTCGGACACATCCAGCTCGGGATCGACGCCTTGCGTGAACATGTTCAACGCCAAGGTCACCAGATCCACATTGCCCGTGCGCTCGCCATTGCCGAACAGCGTGCCCTCGACACGGTCCGCTCCTGCCAGGAGGCCGAGTTCGGTCGCGGCGATCGCCGTGCCCCGGTCGTTATGAGGATGCAGCGACAGGAGGATGCGGTCGCGATTGTCCAGATTGCGGCTCATCCATTCGATCTGGTCGGCATGGATATTGGGCGTGGACATCTCGACCGTCGCCGGCAGGTTCAGGATCAGCCGGTTCTCGGCCGTCGGCTGCACCACTTCGGCAACGGCGTTACAGATTTCCAGCGCGAAATCGAGTTCGGTGCCGGTGAAGCTTTCCGGCGAATATTCGAAGCGGAAGCCGCCGCCGGCCTTGGCCGCCATATCGGTGATCATCTTGGCCGCATCCACCGCGATCTGGCGAATGCCGGCACGATCCTTGCCGAACACGACGCGGCGCTGCAACTCGCTGGTGGAGTTATAGAAATGGACGATGGGCTGGCGCGCGCCCTCCAAGCTTTCGAAGGTGCGGGTGATCAGCTCGGGGCGGCACTGGACGAGGACCTGCAAGGACACATCATCGGCGACGCCCCCCTCTTCCACACACCAGCGTACGAAATCGAAATCGGTCTGCGACGCGGAGGGGAAACCGATCTCGATCTCCTTGAAGTTCATCGCCTTCAACAGCGCGAACATGCGCGACTTGCGGTCGTGGCCCATCGGATCGACCAGGGCCTGATTGCCGTCGCGCAAATCCACCGAGCACCAGATCGGCGCCGTCTCGATGCGACGCGAAGGCCATTGGCGATCGGTCAGATCGACGGCCGGATAGGGCTGGTACTTGGTGAAGGCCTTGGCCATGACGGGAGAGGATGCGGACATCGAAGAACCTTGCTCGTTCGGCGAAGACGGTCGGCCAAGGGGCGCGTAAAGCCGTCTTTCAAAGTTTCGGGTGGATGTAAAGCCGAAGAGACTGGAGGCGCAAAGCGCCGGCTCGATCGCCGGGCGCCTCTTCTTAACGGGCCCGACGATCGCCAGTAAGCGCGAGAAGGGCCGGAAGAAGTCGAGCGAATCCCGTGGCGGCTTTTGCCGCGACGACGCCATGAGAGGCGAAAGGGGATTCGATCCGGTTCATGGCGCCCAGTCTCGCGCGGCTCGCCTCGAAACACAAGGCCCCTGCCCGTTCGCGATCGAGCTTTCCGAGAAAACAAAAAAGCCCGGCTCGAAAGCCGGGCTTGGCATCAGCGATCGACGCCGGACCGAATTAGAAGTCGGTGTCGGAGCCCGGAACCAGAAGCTGCGAGACGCTCGCGGCCGGGGTCACACCGTGGTTGTAGACACCCTTGGCAACAGCGTTGATGTCGCGAGCCTCGGCGGCATGGGTCTCGCCCCGCGAGCCGGGGACAATGCCCTCATTGGCGCTGACGCCAGCCGGATAGCCGAACGAACGGGTTTCGAAGGTTGCGATCGGCGCACCCTTGGCCGCGGCCGAACCCACGATCACCGTGTTGGCTGCATGATCAGCCTGGACCTCTTCGTAGAAATCGGATCCGGGGACCAGTCCTGCGGCAGACGAAACACTGGTGAGCGCAACAAGAGAGAGCACGGCAGCGGACGCAAACGTGAAAGTCTTCATAATTTTATTCCTCATCAAAGTCGTAGCGACTGGCGGGGATCGATCGGCTAACGCCCCGATCTGAAGTTTTACTGTCCCGCGTCGTTCGATGAGTGAGAGATAGGCGATCCCGTGCGCGCCTACGAGTAGCAAATAGCGAACAGTCCGTTCGTGACGTAAGTCACACTTCCTATTGATCGCCCTCTTGCATTGCAGCAAGGAATGCCCAATGCCTTCGCAGTCGCAAAATAAAAGGGCAGCGAAATTCGCCGCCCTCTCAACCGCTTAGCTTGAGAATGCGCAAACCTGCCTAGAGGACAGGCACGCCGACCTGTTTGGCCTCGGCCTCCGGCTCGACATGGATGAGCACGCGGGCGTTCAGGAATTCGCCCTGCACGGCGTCCTCGATCCGGTCGCAGATGACATGCGCGTCGCCGACGCTCATGGCGCTCGGCACTACCATGTGGAACTCGATGAAGATGGCACGCCCCGCGATGCGCGTGCGCACGTCGTGAACTTCCAGCGCGCCCTCGGCCATGGTGGAAATGATCTCGCGCACGCGCGTATCGTCGGGGCCGTCCAAAGCCTGATCCATCAGACCGGAGAGGGAAGCAGCCACGACCTTCCAGCCTTCGCGCAGGATGTTGAGCGCGACGAGCGCGGCCAGCAGCGGATCGAGGATCACCCAACCCGTCGCCTCAGCCACACCGAGACCAGCCAGGACACCGACCGAGGTCACCACATCGGCCATGATATGGCGTCCGTCCGCATCGAGCGCCGGCGAGCGGTGCTCGCGCCCCTTGCGGATCAGAACCGAGGCCCAGAAGGCGTTGATGGCGGTGGCGACGCCATTGATGGCCATGCCGAGAAGCGGCGCGTCCATGGCACGCGGCTCGAGATAGGCGTACCACGCTTCCCGCAGAATGAGCAGCGACGCCAGAACGATAAGGACGCCTTCCACGACGGCGGAGAAATACTCCGCCTTCGTATGCCCGAACGGGTGATCGGCATCGGCGGGCTTGTAGGAGACCGTCACCGCCCAAAGGGCGATGAGGCCAGCCACGACATTGACGATCGATTCGAGCGCGTCCGAAAAGAGCGCGACGGAGCCCGTGACGAGATAGGCGAGATATTTGATCCCCAAGACCAGGCAGGCGATCGCGACGGTATAGACTGCGGTTCGCTTGACGAGACGGCCGCCCTCGTCGTCGCTCATGGTGATCGTTGCTGCATTCATCGCTCAGTCCGCCTTCGTCCGTGTTCGCCGGGGCAGCTTGGCCACGACGTTCTCGATCATTCTCATGCCGGCGTCGCCGCCCAGACTCATGATGCTTTCCGGATGGAACTGCACCGCCGCAACCGGCTCGTGCTTGTGCTCGAAGGCCATGACAACGCCGTCCTCCGTCTCGGCCGTCACCTCGAACTCGCGCGGCAGGCGCACGGGATCGGCGAAGATCGAGTGATAGCGCCCGACCGTCACCTCCGACGGCAGGCCGGCGAAGATCGTTCCGGGCGTGGACACGCGAATGCGCGAGGGCTTGCCATGAACCGGCACGTGCAGCGTGCGCAGCGTGCCGCCATAGCTCTCGGCCAGTGCCTGAAGCCCGAGGCAGACGCCGAAGATCGGCGCCTGACGCTGACGCGCCATGGCGATCGTGTTGCGGCAGTCGAAATCATCCGGCTTGCCGGGTCCGGGCGACAGCACCACGAGATCGGGCGACACGCGGTCGAAGATCTCTTCCGGAACGGGCGTGCGCACGGTGGTGACGTCGGCGCCGGTCTGGCGGAAATAGTTGGCGAGCGTGTGGACGAAACTGTCCTCGTGATCGACCAGAAGGATGCGCACGCCCTCCCCGACCTTGGGGCGCTCTCCCGTCTGCGTAGCGGCCTGCGGGGCACGGGCCTCGCGGATCGCCGCCAGAAGCGCCGAGGCCTTCAGCTCCGTCTCGGCCTCTTCCTCTTCCGGGTTGGAATCGTAGAGAAGCGTCGCGCCGGCGCGCACTTCGGCGATCCCGCCGTTCAGCCGGATGGTGCGCAGCGTCAGGCCGGTGTTCATATCGCCGTTGAAATGCATCATGCCGACCGCGCCGCCATACCAGGCGCGCGCGCTCTTCTCGTTCTCTTCGATGAAGCGCATGGCCCAAAGCTTGGGCGCACCCGTCACCGTCACGGCCCAGGCGTGGCTCATGAAGGCGTCCATCGCGTCCATGCCTTCGCGCAGACGGCCTTCGATATGGTCCACCGTATGGATGAGGCGCGAATACATCTCGATCTGGCGACGGCCGATGACGCGCACCGAGCCGGGCTCGCAGACGCGGCTCTTGTCGTTGCGATCGACGTCGGAGCACATGGTGAGTTCCGACTCGTCCTTCTTGGAGTTCAGGAGCTTCAGGATCTGCTCCGAATCCGAGATCGCATCTTCGCCGCGCCGGATCGTGCCTGAGATCGGGCAGGTCTCGACGCGCCGACCCGAAACGCGCACGAACATTTCAGGGCTCGCGCCGATCAGAAATTCGTTGGCGCCAAGATTGATGAAGAAGGAATAGGGCGATGGATTGATCGCCTTGAGGCGGCGCGAGATGGCCGACGGCCGACTCTCGACGCGCTCGTAGAAGGTCTGCCCCGGCACGACCTCGAACAGGTCGCCGCGCATGAACTTGTCCTTGGCGCGCCGCACCAGCGAGGCGTATTCGCCCGGCTTGTGGTCGCCGCGCTCCGGGTTCTGGTTGGACGGGACGAAGGGCGCGTCCTCGCCCCCGCCTTCCAGCCCTTCCGTGGTCTGGCTGTCTTTTTCGAACTCGTAGGATTCGATATAGGCGCGGGCGGAATAGTGATCCACCATCAGGATTTCGTCCGGCAGATAAAGGACGAGATCGCGTCTGGTGTCGCTGCGTGCCAGCGTTTCCTTCACCGGATCGAACTGGAAGGCCAGATCGTAGCCGAAGGCGCCGTAGAGGCCGAGATCGCTGTCGGCATCCGACTTGAACAGGGCGACGATGGCGCGCAGCACGGAGAAGACCGTGGGCATACGCGAGCGCTCTTCCTCGGTGAAGGCGCGAGAGGGCATGGCGACCGTCAGGTCGAGCCGCACGTCACTCGCCCGTCGCTCGGCGATATCCTCATGCCCCTCCAGCGCCGCCGCCACGAAGCCGAGCAGGACGCGACCGCGCGGATTCAGGGCCTCGATGCGCACATGCCGGCCCGAGGAGGTGACGGCCAGCGGCGGATCGACGATCGCGGTGTCCCAGCGGGTGTAGCGGCCGGGATATTCGTAGTTGGAGGAAAAAACCGCGCCTCGTCTCGTGTCGAGGCGGTCTACATAGGGCTCGATGGCGCCGGCATAGTCCACGTCGCGCCGACGGCGCGTCACGGTGACGCCGCCTTCGGTCTCGTATCTGAACGCGCCGTCGCTGGCGGTTTCGAGGGTCATCGCATCCAATCCTTCCAGAAGCACCGGCCCTCGCGGCCCTTGAACAAGCAAAAAGGCCGCCGGGGTTCCGGGGCGGCCTTTGTTGTTCGAACAGACGCACGTGTTCGCAGCCGCCTATGTGCGGGTCTGCCACCACTGCTTGTTGTCGTGCGCGTTCGTCATGACCGAGACCTAGCCCAGAGACCGATCCGCCGCAACGAAAATTCGCCCCAAACCCTTATTTGCCAGTGCTTCGCAAGTGCGCGGCCGGGACGAGGACGGAGTGCTCTCACCCCTTGGTGGACGCCAGAAGCGCGTCATCGATCTCGGTGGCGCGGTGAAGCGCCGGGCGTGCCTTGACGCGCTCGACATACGCCTCGAAAGCTTCGCGCCGCTCGATCGATCCGAACTGGAGTCCCCAGGAGAGATGGCTGCCGACATAGACGTCGGCGGCGGTAAATCGGTCACCCGCTATGAAGCTCGATGCTGAGACGGCGCCTTCCAGCGCGTCCAGCACGGACTGATAGGACCCGTAGCCGACGAAGCCGCGCTTCTCGTCGGGCACCACGACACCGAGCACGCGGTTCGTCACGGCCGCCTCCAGAGGACCGGCGGCGAAGAACATCCAGCGGTAATAAGACGCGCGCTCTTTGGCCGAGCGCGCCTCAAGGCCCGCATCGGGAAAGGTCTCGGCCAGATAGGCGCAGATCGCAGCGACTTCCGTGACCACTGCGCCGCCATGGACAATGGCGGGCACCTTGCCCATCGGATTGACGGTGAGAAACTCCGCCGACTTCATGTCGGCACCGTAGGAAAGAATTCTCGTCTCGTAAGGCGCGCCCACTTCCTCCAGCATCCAGCGGACCATACGGCCGCGCGACATCGGGTTGGTGTAGAAGATCAGATCATCGGCCATGAAGCCTCCTTGAGATGCGCGAAAGCCGACCTGTGAGGCCGGCTTTCGAAACATAACCCGATCCTACGGCGGTATCCCGGCCCTTTGGGCCACCAGCATCAGAAATTCGGCAGGCCGTGCGTATGCGGGTTGTTGGTCGCGGGGTCGTAAAACACGCCATCGGACGCCCCAAAAACCTGGAGCAGCGTCGGATGGTCGATGGGCTTTTCCGTCATCACCTGGGGCTGGGTCGCGACCTTCTGCACGACAGGGTCATCAGCCTTCTGCCTGATATGATGGGCATCGGTGGCGGCCATAGCGCCCGAAGCGGCGCCGATGGCACCGACGAAGGCAAGCGTGGCGAACAAAGACTTCTGCATGGGACTTCGCTCCTTGATCTCGATCGGCGCTCACGAGATGTCCAAGCGGCACGAAGGTCGGGTCTGATCAAATTGGCCCGGCGGTCGGAGGCTGGCTGGGTGGCGTGCGCCTGCTCAGAAGATTGCGCCTGCGTCATTCTGTCCGCCAGTTACAAAAGCTTCATGAACTCGAATTCATCCGGCGGTGGAAACGGACTCAGAAGAGCCCTTCCACCCGCCCTTCCGCGTCCAGGAAGATGCGCTCGGCCGCCGGCTGTCTCGGCAGGCCCGGCATGGTGAGAATGTCGCCGCAGATCGCGACGACGAAGCCGGCGCCCGCCGCCAGACGCACCTCGCGCACATGCACGATATGGTCGCTCGGCGCGCCCAGCAGCGCGGGATCGGTCGAGAAGGAATATTGTGTCTTTGCCATGCAGACCGGGACATGGCCGTAGCCATCGGCTTCGAAGCTTTCGAGCGCCTTCAGTACGGCGGGCTCCGCCGTCACCGCCGCGCCGTGATAGATGTCCTTCACCACGGTCTCGATCTTGCCGAGAAGGCTCATCGCGTCGGGATAGATCGGCTTAAAGCGCGCGCGGCCGGAATCAGCGAGCGCCGCCACCTTCTCGGCCAGCTCCGCCGTGCCGGCGGACCCTTGGGCCCAATGCTTGCAAAGAACCGCCTCGACGCCCGCTTCCGCCGCCGCCTCACGCACCGCCTCGATCTCGGCGTCGGTGTCCGTACCGAAATGGTTGATCGCGACGATCGCCGGCACGCCGAAGGAAATGCAGTTGCCGACATGGCGCTTGAGATTGGCCGCGCCGCGCCGCACGGCTTCGACATTCTCCGTGCCGAGGTCCGATTTCGCCACGCCACCATTCATCTTCAGGGCGCGCACGGTCGCGACGATCACCGTGACGGCCGGCTTCAGCCCGGCCTGCCGGCACTTGATATCGAAGAACTTCTCGGCCCCGAGATCGGCCCCGAAGCCCGCTTCCGTCACCACGTAATCGGCCAGTTTCAGCGCCGCGCGCGTCGCCACCACGGAATTGCAGCCATGGGCGATATTGGCGAAGGGGCCGCCATGGACGAAGGCCGGATTGTTCTCGATCGTCTGCACGAGGTTCGGCAGCATCGCATCCTTCAGGAGCGTCGCCATCGCTCCGTCCGCCTTCAGGTCGCGTGCGGTGACGCGCGACTTGTCGGGGCGATAACCGACGACGATGCGCCCGAGCCGCTCCTGCAGATCGTCGAGATCAGCCGCCAGGCAGACGATGGCCATGATTTCGGAGGCAACGGTGATGTCGAAGCCCGACTCGCGCGGCAGACCGTTGGCCGGGCCGCCCAGCGACTGAACCATATCGCGCAGGGCGCGGTCGTTCATGTCCATCACGCGGCGCCAGACGATGCGGCGCGGGTCGAGCCCCAGCGTGTTGCCCCAGTGGAGGTGATTGTCCACCATGGCCGCCAGAAGATTGTGGGCGGTGGTGATGGCGTGGAAATCGCCGGTGAAATGGAGGTTGATGTCCTCCATCGGAACGACCTGCGCATAGCCTCCGCCGGCCGCCCCGCCCTTCTGGCCGAAGCACGGACCCAGCGAGGGCTCGCGCAGGCAGATCGCCGCGCGCTTGCCGATACGGTTGAGCCCGTCGCCCAGACCCACCGTCGTCGTCGTCTTGCCCTCGCCGGCCGGCGTCGGATTGATGGCGGTGACGAGGATCAGCTTGCCATCGGGCCGGTCTCCCAGACCCTTCAGGAAGTCCGCATCGAGCTTGGCCTTGTCGCGGCCATAAGGGATCAAGGCGTCGTCCGGAATATCCAGCCGCGCGGCGATCTCGGCAATCGGCTTCTTGCGGGCCGCGCGGGCGATGGCGATGTCGGACAGGGGCTCGGCCACGGATCAGGGCTCCAATCGGGAACAGAAGGCCCCATCGGGCCCGGCGCCACCATACGAGGGGCGGCGCCGGGCGCAAGCGCACGGGCGCTTAGAGCGCCTAACAAAATCTCCGGGCGGAGGATGGTCGAAGGATTTTCGCTCATGGACGAGAAGCGAAGCGCAGTCGATGCCGGAAGCATCGGCGAGCATTCGCGACGAAGACCATGACGAAAAGGCCCGACCAGCCGACCCCGAGAGATTTTTGTTAGGTGCTCTTAATCCCCGCCCGATGCGATCAGGCTGGCATTGCCGCCCGCCGCCGCCGTGTTGGTGGAGATGACCTGCTCGCGCACGAAGCGGGCGAGATAGTTCGGCCCGCCGGCCTTCGGCCCGGTGCCTGACAGACCCGAGCCGCCGAAGGGCTGCGAGCCGACGATGGCGCCGATCATGTTCCGGTTCACATAGACATTGCCGACCGTCAGGCGCTCCTTCACGAAGCGGATCGTCTCGTCGATGCGCGAGTGAACGCCGAGCGTCAGACCGAAGCCCGTCGCATCCACTGCGTCGCAGACCTTCTCCAACTCGCCCGCCTTCCAGCGGACGACATGAAGCACCGGCCCGAAGACCTCGCGCGTCAGCGCCTCGGCGCGGTCCAGCTCGATGATGGTCGGCGCGACGTAGTGGCCGGCCGCCGGCAGACTGGCGGGAAGCTGGCCTTCGAAGCGGACATTCTGCTTGGAACGCATCTCGGCGACATGCCCGGTCAGCATCTCGGCCTGCGCCGCGTCGATGACCGGGCCGACATCGGTTTCGAGATGGGCGGGGTCGCCGATATCAAGCTCGGCCGCCGCGCCCTCGATCATGGCGAGCATCCGGTCCGCGACATCGGCTTGCACGAAAAGAAGCCGCAGCGCCGAGCAGCGCTGGCCAGCCGAGCGAAAGGCCGAGCGCACCACATCGTCGGCCACCTGCTCCGGCAGGGCGGTCGCATCCACGATCATGGCGTTGAGGCCGCCCGTTTCGGCGATCAGCGGTGCGATCGGCGCGTTGCGCGCGGCGAGCGAACGATTGATCGCAAAGGCCGTCTCGGTGGAGCCGGTGAAGGCGACGAGCGCGGTAGCGGGATGGGCGACAAGCGCCGCGCCCGCCTCGCCATCGCCCGGCGCGAGATGGACGACATCCGTGCCGAAACCGGCCTCGTGCAAGAGATCGACCGCCCGCTTGGCGATGAGGGGCGTCTGCTCGGCCGGCTTTGCGATCACGACATTGCCGCCGGCCAGCGCCGCCGCGACCTGGCCCAGGAAGATTGCGAGCGGGAAGTTCCAGGGTGAGATGCAGACGGCGACGCCGCGCGAGCGGTAGATCAGTCGGTTCTCCTCGCCCGTCGGTCCCGGCAGAGCGAGAGGCTGCACCAGCATCCGCTCGGCTTCCGCCGCATAGAAGCGGCAGAAATCGACGGCTTCGCGGATTTCTGCGATCCCGTCATCCAGCGTCTTGCCGGCCTCGCGGGTCAGAAGCTGCAGGAACTCCCCTTCCCGCTCTTCCAGGAGATCGGCCATGCGGCGAAGCTGCGCGGCGCGCTGGGCTGCCGGCACGGCTTCCGCGGCGCGCACGCTCGCCCTGGCGCGCTCCATCAGCGCGCTCGCGCCTTCCTTGGTGAGGAAGCGGCTGGTGCCGACCACCTGCCCATCCACAGGCGAGCGGATGTCGAGCGGCTCGCGCGTCGCCAGGCCCTTGGCCGGATCGGCGGCAAGGGCGGAGATCTTCGCGCCGTCGCGCGCCTTCACCAGCGCGGCCAGTGCCCACCGGTCGCCGAACTCCGTGCCCTTGGAATTCTTGCGCAGGCCGAAGAGTTCGGTCGGAACGACGACCCCGCCATGCGTCGTGCGGCCGGCCTGAAGCATGTCGCGCGGATGGGTCAGGAGTTCGTCCACCGGCACCTTGGTATCGCCGACCTTGGCGACGAAGGACGAGTTGGCGCCGTTTTCCAGAAGACGGCGCACGAGATAGGCGAGAAGGTCGCTATAGCCGCCGACCGGCGCGTAGATGCGGCAGGAGACCTTGCCCTTGGTGTCGTCGCGTAGCGCCTCGTGGAGCGACTCGCCCATGCCATGCAGGCGCTGGAACTCGAAGCCATCCAGGTCCGGCCCGGCCATCTCCAGAATATTGGCGACGGTCAGCGCGTTGTGGGTGGCGAACTGCGGGTAGAGGCGCGCGCGGCGTTGGAGCAACTCGCTCGCCGCCTGAAGGTAGGACAGGTCCGTCGCGGGCTTCACCGTATAGACCGGGAAGCCGGCCAAGCCCTTTTCCTGCGCCTGCTTGATCTCGGTGTCCCAATAGGCACCCTTCACGAGGCGCACCATCATGCGGATGCCAGCCTTCTCGGCCAGGGCGTCGAGATGGCGGATCAGCGGCACCACGCGCTTGCCATAGGCCTGGATCGCCAGACCAAAGCCGATCCAGCCGTCGAACTTCACCTGCGCGATCACGGCCTCGATCACATCGACCGAAAGCTCCAGACGCTCCGCTTCCTCGGCGTCGATCGTGAAGTTCAGATCATAGGAACGCGCGCGGTTGGCGAGATCCACCACCAGCGGAACCAGTTCCCGCAGCACCGTCTCGCGATGGGTCGGATGGTAGCGCGGATGCAGCGCCGAAAGCTTGACGGAGATGCCCGGTCGCTCCGGCAGCGCCTTGTTGCCGGCCTTGCGACCGATCGCCTCGATCGCATCCGCGTAGGATTTGAAATAGCGCTCGGCGTCGCGCTTCGTGCGCGCGCCCTCGCCCAGCATGTCGTAGGAGTAGCGATAGCCCTTCTTCTCGAGGCCGCGCGCGCGCTCAAGCGCGTCTTCGATCGTCTCGCCAAGCACGAACTGCCGGCCGAGAAAGCGCATGGCCTGACGGGTGGCGGTGCGCACGGCCGGCGCGCCGACGCGCTTCACCAAAGACTGCACGATGCCCGAGGGCGTTTCGTGCGGGCGGATGATACGGGCCGACAGGCCGAGCGCCCAGGCGGAGGCCGCCATCATCTTCTGATCGACGATGGGCTCGCGATTGGCCCAGTCGCCAGCGCCGATCTTGTCCTCGATCAGCCGGTCCTGCGTTTCCGTATCGGGCACGCGCAAGAGCGCTTCGGCCAGAACCATCAGTGCCAGACCCTCGCGCGTGGACAGGCCGAACTCGCGCATGAAGTCTTCCACCGCACCGATGCCGCCGGAGCGCGAGCGGATGCTTTCGATGAAGCTGCGCGCGCGCGCCTTGACCTTCTCGTCATCGGCGCCGAGCGCCTCGGCGGCTTTCAACAGCGCGGCGACCGCCTCGCGATCGCTCGGGGCATAGGGGGCGGAAAAGGGGGCGAGGCTCATCGAAAGCGCGGGCTCCAGGGGCGGGACAGGATCGAGCGGGAACATACCAGAATCGCAACTTTCGTTCCCGGCGTTTATATGCTTTCGAACGATGGAAACGGATGCGCGAGAGGTTCAGGGCATTGGAAAACGCGGAGCTGGACGAAAAGGACCGGAAGATTCTTCGTGAGCTGCAGGCCGATGCGCGGCTTTCCACGGTGGACCTGGCCACACGGGTTCATCTGTCGCCGACCGCCGCCGCCGCGCGCGTCAAGCGGCTGACGGAAGATGGGTTCATCCTCGGCCATCACGCCCGTCTCTCGCCCGAGAAGCTCGATCGGGGGTTGATCGTCTTCGTGGAAGTGAAGCTCGATCGAACGAGCGAGGACGTGTTCACCGAGTTCGGCCGCGCCGCGAAGGCCAATTCGGACATCATGGAATGCCACATGGTGGCCGGCGGCTTCGACTATCTCCTGAAGGCGCGCGTCAAGGACATGGCGGCCTATCGCGCCTTTCTGGCGCAGGCGCTGCTGGAGCTTCCCGGCATCCGCGAGACGCACACCTATGCGGTGATGGAAGAGATCAAGAGCACGACGGCCCTGCCCGTCTGAAAGCCGCCGCCCAAGGGCGGCGGCCTATGCTCACGCGGCCGAGGCGTTGCGTGCGGCCATGCGGGCGCGAATGCTTTCGACATCGGCGCGCGGCGTCGAGGCGAAGAGCTTGCGCGTGTAATCGTGGCTCGGCGCGGCGAAGACCTCGTCACGCGAGCCGTATTCCACCACCTCGCCGTAATACATCACCATCACCTTGTCGGCGATGTAGCGCACGACCGAGAGATCGTGGCTGATGAAGACGTAGGTAAGACCCAGCTCGTCCTGCAGATCGGCCAGAAGGTTCAGGATCTGCGCCTGCACCGACAGGTCGAGCGCCGAGACCGGCTCGTCCAGAACGAGAAGGCTCGGGTTCAGCATCAGCGCCCGCGCGATGGCAACGCGCTGGCGCTGGCCGCCGGAGAACATGTGCGGATAGCGATTGAAGTGCTCGGGGCCGAGGCCGACCTTGACCAGCATCGCCATGGCTTTCTCGCGCCGCTCGGCCGCCGAAAGCGGGGTGTTGAGAGCCAGGGGCTCGGTCAGCACGTCGCCGATCTTCTGGCGCGGATTGAGCGAGCCATAGGGATTCTGGAAGACGATCTGCACCTTGCGGCGCATGTCGGCCGTCACGCCCTTCGTCACGTCCATCTTCTGGCCGTCGATGAAGAGCTCGCCCGCCGTCGGCGCGTCGATCAGCGTGAGGATGCGCGCCAACGTGGACTTGCCGCAGCCCGATTCGCCAACGATCGCCAGCGTCTTGCCGCGCTCCACCTGAAAGCTGACGCCCTTGACGGCCTGTACCGTCTTGGCCGGGGCGAAAAGGCCGCGCGCGACGTGATAGTCGCGCTTGAGGCCGCGCGCTTCAAGAACCGCGCTCATCGCATTCCCTCCAGCGCCATGGCATCGGCGACGGTCGGCAGACGATCGCCCGTCGCATTCTCCGGCAGGGCCGAAAGAAGCGCGCGCGTATAGGGGTGCTTGGGCGCCTCGAACAGCGATAAGACGTCCGCCTCTTCCATCTTGCGGCCCTTGTACTGCACCACGACGCGGTGCGCTGTTTCGGCAACGACGCCCATGTCGTGGGTGATCATGATGAGTCCCATCGCGTGCTCTCGCTGAAGACCGACCAGAAGGTCCAGGATCTGCTTCTGAATGGTCACGTCGAGCGCGGTGGTCGGCTCGTCCGCGATCAGGAGCTTCGGATTGCAGGCAATCGCCATGGCGATCATCACGCGTTGGCACTGCCCGCCCGACATCTGATGCGGGAATACCGAAAGGCGCGAGGCGGGGTCGGGAATGCCGACCGCCTCCAGAAGCTCGATCGCCCGCCGCTTGCGCTCCGCCCGGCCGAGGCCGAGGTGGAAGCGCAAGGTCTCGGTGAGCTGGAAGCCGACCGTGAAGCACGGGTTCAGGCTCGCCATCGGCTCCTGAAAGATCATCGAGATGTCGCGCCCGATGAGCTGGCGACGTTCGCGGCCCGAGATGGCGCGCATGTCGCGCCCATCGAAGAGCATTCGATCGGCCGTGACGGTCGCGGTCTTGGGCAGAAGGCCCATGGTCGCCAACATGCCGACCGACTTGCCCGAGCCCGACTCGCCGACAATGGCGAGCACCTCGCCCTTGTCGACATAAAGGTCGATCCCGTCCACGGCCTTGAAGGGGCCGGAGGCGGTGTCGAAGCTGACGGTGAGATTGCGGATTTCGAGAAGCGACATGGAATCAGCTCCGGCGCATCTTCGGGTCGAGCGCATCGCGCAGACCATCGCCCACGAGATTGATCGCCAGAACCGTGATCAGGATGGCAAGCCCCGGCAGGGTCACGACCCACCAGGCGCGCAGCACGAACTCGCGCGCTTCGGCCAGCATCGTGCCCCATTCAGGCGTTGGAGGCTGCGCGCCGAGACCGAGAAAGCCGAGCGCCGCCGCGTCCAGAATGGCACTGGAGAAGGAGAGCGTCGCCTGCACAATGAGAGGGCCGAGGCAGTTCGGCAGGATCGTCTTGAACATGAGGCGCATCGGCCCTGCGCCCACGACCCGCGCCGCCACCACATATTCCCGCTCCTTCTCGGCCATGACCGAAGCGCGTGTCAGACGCACGAAATGCGGCTGCAGCACCAGCGCGATGGCGATCATCGCATTGGTGAGGCCGGGGCCGAGAATGGCGACCAGCACGAGGGCGAGAAGCAGCGAGGGAAAGGCCAGGATCACGTCCATCACGCGCATGATGACCGTGTCCACCCAGCCGCGGAAGTAGCCGGCGACGAGGCCGACCACGACGCCCGTCGAGACGGCGAGAACCACGACCACGACGCCGATGAAGAGCGAATATTGCGCGCCGAACAGAAGGCGGGACAGGACGTCACGGCCGACCGCGTCGGTGCCCAGCAGGTAGGCCGCCTGCCCGCCCTGCTGCCAGACCGGGGGCACGAGCAGCGCCGCGCGGTTCTGCGCTGTCGGGTCATGCGGCGCGAGAACCGGCGCGAGGATGGCAAGGAGCACGATCACGGTGAAGACGACGAGGCCTGCCACCGCGCCGCGATTGACCGAGAAATAGTACCAGAATTCGCGCAGCATCTGCCCCCGGCCGCTGGCCGGCGGAATGCGATCGGGCATGTTGGAGCCGATGCCGGCTTCCGCTTCCTGAGCTTCGATATGGGACATCAGAGCCTCTCCTTATCGCGCGCGGACGCGGGGGTTGATGAGGCCGTAGAGAAGATCGACCACGAGATTGACGACCATCACCACGAGTGCGATCAGGAGGAGACCTCCCTGCACCACCGGATAGTCGCGACGGAACACGCTATCGACCATCCATTTTCCGATGCCGGGCCAGGAGAAGATCGATTCGGTCAGGATCGCGCCCGCCATCATGACGCCGATCTGCAGGCCGATCGTCGTGATCACCGGAATCAGCGCATTGCGCAGGGCATGAATGCCGATGACGCGATTGGGCTTCAGACCCTTGGCGCGCGCGGTGCGCACATAATCTTCGCTGAGAACTTCCAGCATGGCCGACCGCGTCTGACGCGCAATCACGGCGAGCGGAATGGTGGCGAGCACGATGCTCGGCAGGATCAGATGGCTGAGCGCTGAACTGAAAGCACCCTTCTGGCCGGACAGGAGACTGTCCACCAGCATGAAGCCCGTCACCTGCGGGAAGAAATACATCAGCGAGATGCGGCCCGAAACGGGCGTCCAGCCGAGCGTGCCGGAAAAGAAGATGATGAGGAGAAGGCCCCACCAGAAGATCGGCATGGAATAGCCGACCAGCGCCGTGCCCATGATCGTCTGATCGAGCCAAGAGCCGCGTTTGACGGCGGCAAACACACCAGCCGGAACGCCGATCAGCACCGCCAGGAAGATCGCGACGAGCGACAATTCCACCGTGGCCGGAAAGAGCGTCAGAAACTCGGTCAGGACCGGTCGGCGCGTCACGATGGATGTGCCGAAATCGCCATGAAACAGCTGCGTGATATAGTGCATGAACTGGATCGGCAGAGGCTGATCGTAGCCGAGTGCAGCCGTCAGCTGCGCGTGGCGTTCCGGGCTGACGCCCCGCTCACCCGCCATCAATGTGACAGGGTCGCCGGGCAGAAGCCGGATAAAGGAAAAGGCGACGAGAGCGACGCCCAGAAAGGTCGGCACGAGAATGCCGAGACGAGCCAGAAGAAAGCGAAACATGGGGGCGCTCTACACGGTTCAGCGGGCGCGCGTCACCGCATCGGTTTGAATTGGCTGCATAAAGCAGATTTTTGACCAAAAGGAAAAGGGGCGGCTGCGCGCCGCCCCCATGGGTTCCGCACGTCGGGTCGTGCTTAGTCCTTCAGATCGACGCCGTCGAACGTGTAGTCGCCGAGCGGGCTCTGAACGAAGCCGACCACGTTCGAGCGCATCGGCACATAGACCACCGAGTTGGCGATTGTGGCCCAAGGCGCCTGCTCCTTGAAGACGACCTGCGCCTGCTCGTAAAGCTTGGCACGGTCTTCCTGCTTGGAGACGGTCTTGGCTTCCTGGATCAGCTTCTCGAAGTCCTGATTGCAGAACTGCGCGCGATTGGCGCCGCCCACGGCGTCACAGCCCAGCAGCACCGCCAGGAAGTTGTCCGGGTCGCCATTGTCGCCCGTCCACCCGAGGAGCACGGCGCCATCACGATCCTTGGCCTTGGAGCGCTCGAGATACTCGCCCCACTCGTAGGTGACGATCTCGGCCTTGACGCCAACCTTGGCAAAATCCGACTGGATCAGCTCGGCCATGCGGGAAGCGTTCGGGTTGTAAGGGCGAGACACCGGCATGGCCCAGATCTTCATCGAGAGATCTTTGACGCCTGCGGCTTCCAGCGCCTTCTTTGCCGCTTCCGGATCGTAGACGTCGTCCTTCAGGGCGTTATTGTAGCTCCACATCGTGGGCGGAATCGGAGCCTTGGCCTTCTGACCAGCGCCCTGATAAACGGCCTGAATGATGGCGTCCTTGTCGATCGCCATGTTCAGGGCCCGACGCACTTCCGGCTTGTCGAAAGGAGCCTGCTGCGTGTTGTAGGCCAGAAAGCCGATATTCAGGCCTTCCTGCTCCGACACTTTCAGATCGGAATTTGACTGGAGTGCCGGCACGTCCGCCGGATTCGGATAGGCCATCAGCTGGCATTCGTTCGCCAAGAGGCGCTGCTGCCGGACCGAGGCGTCCTTGGTGATGGCGAAGACGAGATCGTCGATGGGCTGCTTGCCGCCCCAATAGTCGGCAAAGGCCTGGAAACGAACGACGGCGTCAGGCTGGTAGGCAACGAAACGGAAGGGACCCGTCCCGATCGGCTGCTGGTTGAACTGAGCCTGATTGCCGGCGGCGGCCAGCTTGTCGGCATATTCCTTCGACACGATCGAAGCGAAGGGCATGGCGACATTCGCGATGAACGGCGCATAGGGCTTGTTCAGCGTGAAGCGGACCGTGAGATCATCGACCTTCTCGATGGACTTCACGATGTCGGGCATCGACATCGAAGCGTAGTATTCCCAAGCGGCGCCGGGGACATACTGGTGCCAGGGATTCTTCGGATTGCCCTGCCGATCGAACGAGAAAACGACATCGTCCGCATTCATGTCACGCGTCGGCGTAAACGTGTCGCTCGAATGGAATTTCACGCCCGGGCGCAACTTGAACGTATACTGGAGTCCATCCTCGGAGACGGTCCAGCTTTCCGCAAGGCCCGGCTCGGTCTCGGTCGTACCCTTCTTGAACTCGGCCAAACGGTTGTAGACCGGATGGGCAGAAGCGTCGAACGTCTGGCCGCCGGTATAGAGGCCGGGGTCGAATCCTTCCGGCGAGCCTTCCGAACAGAAGACGAAGGTCTTGGCCGAGGCGGCCGATCCGAGAGCCAGAACGATCGCCGTTGCGGCCAACAGCTTCTTCGCCAATGTCATCAATGCGTTCTCCATGAACGTCGAGGCGGCGCCATTGCCACCGGGAGCCCGCATGGAGACCACAAATCCAGCTTCGCGCAAGTCTATAGTCTGACCATTCACTCAAAAACGATCGTGGGCGCCTTCAAAGTGGTGCCCGAAACGCCCTCGATCGAAGCCAGAACCCGCGCCGCGATGTCGCGATAGACCTGCGCATGGGGTCCGGTCGGATCGCCGGCGACCACGGGACGACCGGCATCAGAGCTTTCGCGAATCACCATTTCCAAAGGCACTTCACCCAAAAACGGCACGCCCAACCGCTCGGCTTCGGCTCTCGCGCCGCCATGGCCGAAAATATCGTATCGCTTCCCCGTGTCCGGCGCGACGAAATAACTCATATTCTCGACGATTCCGAGAACGGGTACCTCGACTTTCCGAAACATCGCGAGACCCTTTCGCGCGTCGATCAGCGCCAGATCCTGCGGCGTGGACACGATCACCGCGCCGGCCAGCGGCACGGACTGCGCCATGGTGAGCTGGGCGTCGCCCGTGCCGGGCGGCATGTCCACCACCAGCATGTCGAGATCGCCCCACTCGACTTCGCGCAGCATCTGCGTCAGCGCCGACATGACCATCGGCCCGCGCCAGATCATTGGCGTTTCCTCTTCCACGAGAAAACCCATCGACATGGCCTTCAGCCCGTAGGCCTCCAGCGGCACCATGGTGCGGCCGTTGCGTGTTTCGGGCTTGCCGGACAAATGCAGAAGACGCGGCACGGACGGCCCGTAAATATCGGCGTCCAGCAGACCGACCTTCATGCCGAGCGCCAAGAAGGCCAGCGCCAGATTGACAGCCGTCGTGGACTTGCCGACACCGCCCTTGCCGCTCGCGACCGCCACGATGCGGCGAATGCCTGGAATATCGGGGCGCACTGGGCGAGGAGCGGCAGGGGGCGCCGGCATGGCCGCACCACCCTGGCGAGGGCGGGGATGATGATGGGGATGCGGCGCGGCAGGCTGCGGCGGCCGCGCCGGAGCCGGGCGCGCGGCCATGCCACCGCCCTTTCGCTCGGCTGTCAGCGCGACCATCGCGGTGTCGATACCCTCGACCTCCGCAACGCGCCGCTCGGCCTCCTGGCGAAAGCCTTCGAACCGTTCCGCATCGCTCGCCGCGACGCTCAGCGAAAAGAAGGCCTTTCGATCGGCGACGAAGATGTCCGACACCATGTCCCGCGACACGACATCCGCCCCCCCGTCCGGAGCGGGAAGAGAACGCAGGACATCGAGGATTCGGGTTTTGAGGGCGTCGGACATACAGGCTCCGTCATCAGCAGGCGCAGCGGCCGGAACGGACGGTCGCGCTTCCCATCTTGGTGAGATAGTCCATCTGGCGAGAAATGGGGAGGCCGGCTCCCGCACGGAGGCGAAAATGAGCGAAGACCCGGAGCCGACATTGTCCGAACGCGCACCCTATCTGAAACCGGATGACGCGGCCCGGGCGCTGGCGCGTCGTCTTCTGGGCGAGAGCCGCCATGCCGCGCTGGCCACGGTGACGATGCCCGATGGACAGCCGCTCGCCACGCGCGTCGCTCTCTCGACGTTACCCTCGGGAGATGTGGGGCTTCTTCTTTCGAACCTGTCGGAACACAGCCGCGCGCTTGCCAGCCATCCGCGAGCGTCCCTTCTCGTCGGCCACACCGCACCCGGCGATGGGCTGCGGCTGCCACGCTTGACGCTGCGAGGCCATGTTGTCCGGCTGGTTCCGGGCGCCGACGAAGCAAGGGCACGCGCACGCTATCTCGCGCGGCTGCCTGAAGCGGCGCTGTATGCCGATTTCGCGGATTTCGCCTTCTACAGTCTGACGATCGTGGACGGGCTGTTGAATGCCGGCTTCGCTCGCGCCCATCGGCTGGACCGCGCGGATCTCTGTCGCGATCCGTCGCCCGAGATGGAAGCTCGGGAGGGCGCTGTCATCCGCCATATGAACGAGGATCACGCCGACAGCCTGTCGCAGCTCATCGCATCTCAGCGAACGACGGATCAAACAAGCTGGCAAATCGCAACACTCGATCCGCTCGGATTCGAAGCGATCTCGGACACAGGCGATCTGGTGCGGATCGACTTTGCGCAGGCGGTGGTCGAACCGGAAGGATATCGCCATGCCTTCGTTCGATTGGTGAAGGAGGCACGGACAAAGCAGGCGAGAGCAAAACCTTGACTGTCAGGGCTTGTATCCCGGCGGGCAGTCTGCGCGAAACCGATTTCCGACATCGTTCTGATAGATACAGCGTCCGGTCTCGCTCGCCGATTGTCCGATCAGCTTGTCGCCTTCATGCGCCGTGATGGTCGGCAGCGTACCCGGTGCATAGGCCGATATTCCGCCCTCACCCAGTCCGAACACAGCGGGCAGGATGTCGGACCTGCATCCCGCTACAGCCATGGCCGCTCCCAACCCAAGGGTTAACAAGGAAACGCGACGTAAAGCCTCGATTTGACGGTTTCGGGTCGGCATTCGCATTCGTCACCCCCAACGAAATAAGGCCGCCGTGAGAAACGGCGGCCTCGTCTTCACATCAGTCGGGCTTTCAGTAGCCGGCCGGGCAGTCGGCGTAATAACGCTGGCCGCGACCGTCGCGGTACACGCACTGGCCGGGACGATTGGTGGCGGCGCCGACAAGAGCACCGCCCGCGCCGCCGACCGCCGCACCGATCAGCGCGCCCCGCGCATTGCCGGTGATACCCGCACCGATCGCCGCACCACCGAGGGCACCGATACCCGCCGGGATCGCCACATTGCGATCGACCGACTGGCAACCGCTCAAGGCAAGGGTGCTTGCCGCAACGGCGGCGAGAATCATGGACTTCATCGGAAAGCCTTCTCCATTCAGGTGTCCCTAGTTGCGTTATAGCACCCAGCCAACATTCGACTAGGGCGGGGTTCAGCGAGCCGCGACGAGATTTTTGGGCTCACCCAGTTCCACCGCCAGATCACCTCCGCGCGTCAGAGCCCATGCGAGCGAGACAGAACGCGGGTTGTGGCCAGACGAGACGGGCACGCAGGTGGAGAAAATCTTGGGCTCGCCCGCTCCCGCCATTCGCATGGCCAACGGGCGGGCCATTTCGCATTCGGACAGACTAGCCTGGATCGGCTCCGGCAGCGGAACCTCCCTGCAGCTCGACATCTCGGCATTGCAGCCCACGATGAGCAGGATGGCAGCGATCTGTTCCATGGCGAAATCCTTTCGCCATTTTAACGATTTGGACAGGTCCCGGTTCCTGCGTTTTCAGGCGGACTTTCATCGCCTTCGCGTCTCCAGCGACCGACGAAACCGAAACATACCTAAGAGGTCAGGAGCCGGCGATGATCTCGAACTGGTTGGAGGGTATACGCAATCTGTATTGCAAACCATCCGGCCGATAGTCGAGCTCCGCATCGCCGCCAACGGAGTTGGGTACGATCCTCTCCAAGGTCGAGGTCCCGAAGCGCGGATCGTGATCGACCCTAACCCGAGGCCCTTTCGATTCCTCCCATTCCAGCAAAAGCTGCGTCAACCCATTTTTGATGTCGAGACGGGAGCGGATCGCAACTCGGCCACCGGGCACCGAAAGGCTTCCGTAGGAGGCCGCATTGACGGCAAGTTCATGCAGGGCGAGGCCCACATGCAGGGCGGCCGTGGGGGACAGATACACATCGACCCCGTCGAACTGGATCTGGTCCATCCCATCGGGCGCGTAGCGTTCCACCTGAAGCGTGATCAAGCCGAACAGGTCCGCCCCTCGCCAATCCGTATCGGTCACGATGTCCTGAGAGGAGGACAGCGACTGGATGCGGCCGCGAAAACGGATCAGAAATTCCGGAACCGTCAGCGAATGACGCGCCGTCTGGCTGGCGAGGCTCTGAATGATCGCCAATAAATTCTTGGAGCGATGAGAGACTTCACGCAACAGGGTTTTCAGCGTGTCTTCCCGGCGCTTCTGCTCGGTGATTTCCAGCGACGTTCCGATGATACCGATGATTTCGCCCGAATCGTCCCGGTCCACATCGACACGAATGTCGAACCAGCGCATCGACTCGCCGCTCAGGATAGGTAGCTCGAACCGCGCGGGCTTCTGGGTGCGCAGAATATCCTGCTTGATGGAGACGGACTTCTCGGCTGCGGCGCCCGGCATGAAATCGTAATCGGTGTCGCCATTATGGGCTGACGAGAGCCAGGAGCCTTCCGCATTGAAAAGCCAGAGATAGCGAAGTTCTCGATCCTGAGCGAACAGGGTCATATCCGTGTTCGCCAAAGCTCTCAGCGCCTTGTAGGCTACCATGTCGCGTTGCTCTTGTCCGAGGGCAAGGGCGTCCACGCCCGCGCTGAGTCTAGGATATGTTCCTTGCCGGAGTCCTCATATGCCCGGCGCCCTCTGCTTCCGCCGCGCAGACCATATTCCCTGTAACACCCTACCTTGCCAAACCATTGGCGGGAGAACCTGTCTGCCGTCTGTTCGGTTCCCTGTTCGGATGGAAAGGTCGAGCGAGCGTCATCCGAAAGCTCGCCCACCGTTCGCATCGGCTGCGCTCGCATGTTACAAGAGCCCATGATTCACGCCACGAGTTGAATGCTCTTCGGGTTCTCAGCGCGCAATGGCGGCTAGGCCACGCCGTCGAGGCAGCGCGACCGACCAACCATTCGAATCGCTCAAAGCGGATTAAGCTGCCTCGCGTTCCGTTTCGAAGAACAGGGCCTGACTGATCAGGGCCTTGACCATATCGGGGTTGAACGGCTTGGTGACGAGGAAAGTCGGCTCAGGCCGCTCGCCCGTGAGCAGCCGCTCAGGGAAGGCTGTGATAAAGATCACCGGCACCGAGACCTTCGACAGGATCTCGTTGACCGCATCGATGCCCGAGGAGCCGTCGGCCAGCTGGATGTCGGCCAGAACCATCCCCGGCTTCTGCTGTTCGAACAGAGCGATGGCCTCCTTGTGCGTGCGGGCGATGCCGGTCACGCCATGGCCCAGGCTCTCGACCATCTGCTCGATATCCATCGCGATCAGAGGCTCGTCCTCGATGATCATGATGTTGGTCGAGACCTGACGCCCGATATCGGAACTCGCCTGATCGATCAGCTCGGAGAAATCGCCATCGCCGACGCCGAGAATCGTTGCGGCCTCTTCCGTAGTGAAGCCTTCGACAGCCACCAGAAGGAAAGCCTGACGCGGCAAGGGCGAGATGCCACGGAGATTGCGGGAGGCCTTCTCCTCCCAGGCGGAAACGGGCGCATCCTCCCGAACGTTCACTTCCAGCGACTGCCAGAGCGAGGAGAAGAGCTTGTAGAGCGAAATGCGGGGGCTTTCCTGCGTGTCGAACAGGCTGGGTTCGGCGATCAACGCCTCCAGAACGGCGGCCACATAGGCATCGCCAGACGTCTGCGAACCGCTGAGCGCGCGAGCGTACCGCCGAAGATAAGGAATGTGCGGCGCTATGCGCGAGGACATCGACATGGAATTCCCCTCGTGACTCACTAAAGACCGGCGAAAGGCCGGAGTGGAACAGGTTCAATCTCGCGCAAGCGAGGACTTGAGCGCCGCATTGGAAGCCTAGCCCTGACGAACCGCTTCGATGCAAGCCTACCGCTAGTTAGTTCATGGTTCACGAAACGCCAGTGCGCCTCCGGAATATTTGAGAACGGGCAACGGGGTTCGGGCTTGAGAAGTTGGAACGCTCCCACATGTAGCTCTCATGACGATGCGGCTAGCGACGACGCCGACCAGCATGACAAGGGCACGAAGACGAATGGAAGATCGCGACAACAGAGAGGATGCCGAGCTTCGATCGGACGACGCGCCCGCGCCCGGCGGTTCGGCCGATCTGGGTTCGAGCTCGGCCATCGCGAAGCGGCTGAAGGCTTATTACGACGATGTCGCCAGCGAGCCTGTTCCCGATCGCTTTCTCTCCCTTCTGGATGCGCTCGACGCCGCGGAATCCGCATCCAAGACACCCAAGCAGGGTTGATCCGATATGGGCCAGGAACCGGACTTTCGCCGTGAACTGATTGCTATCATCCCCAACTTGCGCGCGTTCGCCGCGTCTCTGGCCGGTTCGTTCGACCGTGCCGACGATCTCGTCCAAGAAACGCTCGTCAAGGCGTGGGACAAGCAGCATACGTTTCAGCCGGGCACGAACCTCAAGGCGTGGCTGTTCACGATCCTGCGCAACGAATTCTACACGCAGATGCGCAAGAAGGGCCGCGAAGTGCAGGATGTGGATGGTATCCACGCGATGCAATTGGCAGGCCACCCTGAGCAGCAAGGCCATCTCGACCTTCAGGATTTCCGTAAGGCGCTGGACCAGCTTCCGGACGATCAGCGTGAAGCCCTGATCCTGATCGGCGCGTCCGGATTTTCCTACGAGGAAGCGGCCGAAATCTGCAAATGCGCGGTGGGAACGATCAAGAGCCGCGTGTCTCGCGCGCGCACTCGCATGGCCGATCTTCTCGGGATTGAGGGCGATGGCGAGTTCGGGCCGGACTCCATCTCGTCGCAGATCATCGGCATCGCGCCGGCGGCCTGATCGACTGAATTTTCGGGTCGCCGCGATCCGTTTTTCGTACCCGGCCAAGGAACCGTTTGGGCGCGAAGTGGATTTCCAGCACGGCCCAAGCGCTGCAACGGCTCAGCGAGTTTTGTTGGTTTTTCGTCCACAAGAGGAATGCATCATGTCCGATAGTACGCCTTCCGATTTTTCTCAGTCCGGCAACGCGGAAGCGCGCAAGGCGGAGGGCGATCTGGAGTCGCAGGTAGCCCAGCTTCGCGAAGACGTCGCGCAGGTTGTCGAGACGCTGAAGACCATCGCCAACGGCCGCGCCGACGATGCGCGCTCCCAAGCCTTCGCCATTCGCGACGAAGTTCGCGATCGCGGCGAGCGTTATCTGCGTCAGGCGCAGGAAACGGCCGGCGAGTTCGAAGAGCAGATCACCGAGCGCGTGCGAGCCGAGCCGATCAAGAGCGTTCTGATCGCGGCTGCCGTGGGCTACGTCTACGCTCGCCTCTTTAGATGATCGGGCCGCTTATCGCCAAACTCTTCACCGGCGAGGCGTCGATCTACCTGGCGCGCCTTCGAACGGCGATGACCATCTATATCGTGATGGCCATTCTGGCGCTCGGGGCGATCGGTTTTTTGCTGAACGCCTTGTTTACTTGGCTCGCGTTCCGCTTCGGTCATGTTCAGACATCCATCGGCTTCGGTGTCGTCTGCTTGATCGGCATCGCGATCATGTATGTCGTGCTCCTAATGGCGCGACGCGTCCCGCAGCAGCGGGCTCGTGATCGTGTCCAGCGGGACGTGGCTTCGATCGCCAGCGTGGCGGCCATCTCGAACTTGCCGACGATCTTCGGCTTGGTGCGCCGTCGCAAATCGGTGCTTCTCGTGCCGATCGGCTTGGCTTCCATCTGGGGCCTCTTTATGGCCCTCCGGGGCTATCGCGATCGATATTGATCGGTTTGAGGGCGGGGCGCGAGAGCGCTCCGCTCTTTTTCATCAGAGATGACGGATCGTTCTTTCCATCCGCGAATTCCTTCATCACGAAGTAAATCCACGGGAGAAGAACATGGCCGAACTGAATACCAATAAGGCGCGGCAGGGGCGAACCGGACGCCCGGTTCTTTATGTGCTGCTCGGAGGTCTAGCGCTGGCTCTGGTCGTTTTCGCGGGGCTCGGCATCTATGGCAGCGTACTGCCGGATCAGAACATCAACGGCGTTCAGAATTCCGACGTGAGCGCAGCGCCCGCGACATCGACCGAGACGACCAGTTCCACGGTCTCGCCATCGCAGGCCAATAACAGCGTGGCAACGCCGAGCGGCTCCAGCCAGTAGTAAGCTGACCGGACACCGCTGCACAGGCGGAGATACACGACATCAAGCCCGGCACCGTGCCGGGCTTTTTCATTTCCAACTCACGCTCGCGTGCCACCGGAGGCAACTCTCCCTGCCTTTCAGGCGTTCTGCGAAGACAACGGGAGTATGACCATGAGTGACATCAGGCGTTTCGACCGCAGCGTTACGGGTTTCAACACGGAGGTCGGGGCCGACGATGATCGGCCGGGTATCTCCCAACCTGTGACGCAGGACGACATCGACGATATCTTGAACAATCCTGCCATGACATTGGAGGAAAAGCAGGCTCATCTCGCGGCCCTAGCTGGGGAAATCGACACGCGGTCAGACATCGATCGCGGCAGCGAGTTCGAGCCGCTGGAAATGCAGATCCGTGACGCCATTGCCATGTTGGCCGATGGCGGTCATGCCTATGGCGAACCGGAATCCGTCGGCATGGACCCCGACAGCCGCAGTGATGCGCGCGCGCCGGATGATTTTTCGACCGAGCTTCGCTGAGAGAGTATCAAGCGGCAGGGCAGTGAGGCCCTGCCGCTTCAAGTTATGGCAGCTTGCTATCCTCAGGCACGAGGACTTTTAGCCCCCGGCGGTGCATCGTCACGTCGGACACGCGCGCCAAATCTTTCAACTCGCCATCCATCACGGCGCGCTTCACGGTCTTGCGGCCGCCATAGACGATGCGGATGGAATCCGCTTCCGTCACGGTCAAATCCTTGTTGGCCTTCCAGGCTCCCCGCATCATGTCCATCGTCATCTTCAGCATGGCCACCCGATCGGTGGAGCGCATGAGATAGACGCCGAGCTTGCCGGCCTGTGGGTCGTCCGCGAAGGGCAGATGCCCTTCCCCGTAGATGTTGTTCGAGATGGCGACAGCCGGCGTTCGGATCGACTCCCGCTTGCCGTCTATGACGATTTCCAGGTCCACTAGTGGCAGGCTCTGCGTGGCGGAAACGATCGCCTTGACGCTCGCCCACATCTTTCCGACCTTGGAGCCATAGTCGAGCTTGTCGCGCGTGCGCACCATGCGGGCATGGAGACCGACGGCGAACTGGTGGATGAAGTGTTCGCCATTCACGGCCGCAATGTCGACCTCGACGATCCGCCCGTTCGCGAGTGCGCGAACGGCCTGTTCGAGTTCCATGGGAATATCCAGCGACCGGGCGAACAGGTTCATCGTGCCGGCCGGCAGAACCCCAAGCGACACGGGCGTTCCCGCGACGGCTGCGGCAGCGGCCGACACCGTGCCGTCTCCACCGCCCACCATGAGAACGTCCAGGTCGTTGCGCCGGGCGTTGGCGCGGATACGATCGATCAGTTCGTCACCGGTCAGAATATCGATGTCGATCTCATGCCCGTGCAGCTTGAACTCATCGACGATCAACGCGGACAGGACGTCGAGGTCCATTGTTCGCAGCGTCCCTCCCCCGCGATTCAGGATGGCGTGAACCTTCATAGGGTCGACAAGCTCCGGTTTTGAATGATGATCCCGGCAGCATATGGAGCGCGGTCAAAAAAGCGCGAGAGCACGCCATCCGAGATCGAGGCAAGCCGGAACTCGCTGTTGCGCGAACCGTTCTGCGACACACGGCCGCGATCGGCGCAGCCCATCTCAGTGAAGGCGTTCCCCATGCTCGAATGGATTGTCATTCTTCTCGTCGTCGCTGCAATTGCCAGCCTTCTCGGGTTTCGCGGCGTGGCAGGCGCGTCTGCCGGCATTGCCAAGATCCTGATCCTGATCGTGCTCGTGGGCTTTTTGCTTCTGCTTTTCTTCGGCGTGATCGCCTTCGCTTGAGGCCGGTTATCACGAAGGCGTTTTCGAATTCGGTCGGAACCGAGTTTTGCTCCGGCGGTTAAACAATCCGAAAGGTGGCGCAAGAGGCGCCACTCGAGCTTCCCAGTAGGGAATTCCAGGGAGAACACGAATGGTTCGCAAGCTCCTCGCGACAACCGCTATCGCCAGCGTTCTTGCTACGGGCGCCTTCGCCCAGTCGGCCGCTCCGACCACGACCACCGAACCGGCCATGAGCAACCAGGGGATGACCTCGGGTGCCATGCAGGGCCAGAACTCCACGGCCGCCGCTCCCGCTGCTGGTGAGACCGCAGCCGTGGCCGACATCGCCTATATCCAGAGCCTTGGCGAGAACCAGTATCTCTCCGACGACCTGATGGATATGGACGTCTACGCGTCGGCTGACGCCAATGCTCAGGAAGCCGGCGAGATCGAAAACCTGATCGTGGCCGCTGACGGCACGGTGAAGGCCGTCGTCATCGACACGGGCTCCTATCTGGGCGACCAGTCCAAGACGATCGCCGTGCCCTTCAACCAGATCAACTGGACGATGGGTCAGAACAACGAGCCCCGCGCCGTGCTGACGGCCTCGCGCGACCAACTGATGGGCGCGCCGACCTTCACCACGCCGAGCGAGACCGCTGCGGCGATGGGTACGGGCACCGGCACCGCGGGCACGACCGCCATGGCGCCGGGCGCGACGGCATCGGGCAATATGGCGGCGGGCGGCATGGCGCCTCAGAGCGACATGGCCGCGAGCACAACGCAGCCTGCCACGACCATCGCAGCAGCCACGTCGGCTGAGGGAGGCTATCTCGCCAGCGTCGGATCGGAAGAGTTCCTGGCATCCAACCTCGTGGGCGACAGCGTCTATAGCGGCGCCAACACCAGCTCCGATCGCATCGGCGACATCAACAATCTCATCGTTTCGTCCAATGGTCGGGTCGAAGGCATCGTGATCGGCGTCGGCGGCTTCCTCGGCATCGGCGAGAAGGATGTCGGCGTTCCCTTCGACAATGTGTCGATGACCCGTGGCGAGAACGGCCAGCCTCATGCGATGCTCGCGGCGAGCCGCGACCAGCTGAAGAACGCCCCGTCCTTCGAGGATGACAAGGCGGACCAGATGGCCGCGAACACCAACACGACCGCCACCGGCACGACCGGCATGGCCGCCGGAACAGCCGCAGGTACGGCTGGCATGGCGGCCGGAACGGCCTCGACCGGCATGGCGACCGACACGACGGACGCGACCTCGACCGCTTCCACCGGCGGCACGCGGGCGATGAACACCGGTACGCCGGTGACGGGAGCAGAGCTGTCGGCTGACAATCTGATGGGCACGAGTGTCTACGGCCCGGACAATCAGACGATTGGCTCGATCGGTGACATCGCTCTGACGCCGCAGGGTCAGGTCGATGCGGTGATCGTGGACGTCGGCGGCTTCCTGGGTATCGGCGCCAAGCCGGTCGCCGTCGCGATGGACAATCTGAACTTCATGCGTGACTCCGGCGGCAAGATTACGCTGACCACGCAGTTCACGCAGGACCAGTTGCGCAACGCCCCGGAATATAACCGGGACACCTACGCGCAGAATCGCGACAACATGCGCGTGAGCAATCCGGGCGACATTCCGGCCACGACGCAGGCTCAGTAACCAAACCGTGTTCGCCTTGTGAAAGGCTAGCACAAAGATCGAAAGGCCCGCGTATATGCGGGCCTTTCTCCGTTTGATCGCCGTGTTCAGGTCTCGTTAAGCCAGACTTACCATAATTTAAAGAGTGGTCCTTCGCGCCATCGCCTAGTTTGCATCGCAAAAGCGGATGCAACCGCCGATCCCACCCATAAGGCACCCATGGCTTTTCTCCGGCAGATCGTCGTTACCCTTGTTGTCCTCGTCGCCGCGCTCGGTGTGTGGATGATGTTGTCGCCGCTTCCTGGCCGTTTGATCCTGTCCAGCGGCATGCCGCTGCCAGAGCAGGCGAAAGCGCTGATCGCCCGTATCTCCCCTGAGGAAACCGAGAAGGCCGGCGCGACGCGCGCACCGCAAGGCGGTTCGACAGCCCAACTTGTCGTGGTCGATCCCGCCAGTCCGGCGGTGGCGCGGGATCGCCTGCGTGCGCTCGGAACAGGCGAGGCCATTCGCTCCGTCGCCATTCGCCCGGATGCCGGCGGCATCGTCGCCGGCATCGGCTTTGGCTCGGGCGACGAAGTCCGCGAGGGAACGACCCTGGCGGTGCTTCAGAACGACGCCGAACGGGTCGCCGTAGACCGCGCCAAGCTCGCCCTGGCTGCTGCCGAAGAACAGCTCAAACGCTACCGGTCGTTGGCGGCGGGCTCCGCCGTCACCTCCGTTCAGCTGGATGACGTCGCCCGAGCGCGCGATGCCGCCGCGCTCGACCTTCAAACCGCCGAGATCGCGCTGCGCAAGCGGGACGTGGTCGCTCCCATCTCCGGCCGCGTCGGGCTCCTCGATCTCGACATCGGCGATCTCGTGGATAGCACGACCCAGATCGCCGTGGTGGACGACCGCACGACGCTGAAAATCCTCTTCAACGTGCCGGAAGCCTATGCTTCGCAACTCGCATTGGGTCAGCCGGTCGCGGTCGAACCGACGACGCGCACGGGCCGCAGTTTCGAAGGCCGTCTCTCGGCGCTCGACAGCCGCATCAATGAGGCGAGCCGCACGCTGCGCGCCGAGGCCGTCGTGGACAATGGCGAGGACCTTCTGCGACCCGGCATGTCCTTCAGCGTATCCATGGAATTTCCCGGCCAGAACTACGTCTCCGTCGATCCGCTCTCCATCCAGTGGGAGCGCGCTGGCCCTTATGTCTGGACAGTTGCGAGCGACAAGGCGCTGAAGAAGCCCGTGAGCATTATCGAGCGCAATGTGGACCGGGTGCTGGTCGCGTCCGATACGCTGAAGGCCGGCGACTCCGTGGTGCGCGAAGGCTTGCAACAGCTCCGCGACGGATTGCCCGTGCGGGTACGCGAGCCGGTTCAAGCACCCGTACCCGCCGACGCGACCGACGCGCCGGCCCCCATCCCCTCGGCCGCCGCCGACCCGGCCAATGGCCGCCGCGCGGAGCTGGCCCGATGAGCGGAGGAGCCGAGCCTGGCGCGCCGCCCCCCAGCGAGGGGCGCATGGACGGGCTGACCGCCCTTACCTCGCTCTTCATTCGGCGCCCCGTTTTCACGATCGTCATCAATCTCCTTTTGATCGTGGCGGGGCTGGCGGCTTTCAACGCGGTGGAAATCCGCGAGCTGCCCAATGTCGATCGGCCGGTCATCACGGTGACGACCCGTTTCGAGGGCGCGTCTCCCGAAGTGGTGGATCGTCAGCTGACGGACGAGATCGAAAGCGCGGTCGCCCGCGTGCCTGGCATCGCCTCGATCTCTTCCTCATCCCGCTTCGGCCAAAGCCGGGTGACGATCGAATTTACCGACACGACCGACCTCAATGTCGCGGCGAGCGACGTGCGGGACGCCGTGGCCGGCATCGCCAATTCGCTACCCGAGGATGCGGACGAAGCGCGCATCGTCAAGGCGGATGCCGACGCCGACGCCATCATGCGGCTCGCCATCCTTTCCTCCACGATGAAGATCGAGGATCTGACGACGCTGGTGAACGACCGGATCGCCGATCGTGTGGCAGCGGTGGAAGGGGTCGCCAATGTCGAACTCTCGGGTGACCGCGAAAAGCTCGTTTATATCGATATCCGCCCGGACGAACTGGCGACGCGCGGCCTGACGCTGGCCGATGTTTCGACGGCGCTGACCAACGCCTCCTTCGACCAGCCGGCGGGCTCGCTGGAATCGCCGACGCAGAACCTCGTCGTGCGCGCGAGCGCCAGTCTCGTCACGCACGAGGATTTCGGCGCGGTCCTCCTCAACGACAACACGCGGCTTCGTGATGTCGCGAATATTCGCTTCGGCCCGGACGAGGCAGCCTCGCTTCTGCGCGTCAACGGCCAAACCGGCATCGGCCTCGATGTCGTCAGGCAGGCGGGCTCCTCTACCATCGCCATTTCGGAGGGCGTGCGCGCCGCCGTGGCGGAGCTGAACGCGAGCTTGGCCGAGGGGACGCGCATCGTCGTCACCTCGGACGAGGCGACCTTCATCAACGGCTCGCTGCACGAGGTCGAGCTAACGCTGATCCTCGCCATCGTCATCGTGGTCGCCGTCATCTACGCCTTCCTGATGAATGCGCGCGCGACGCTGATCCCGACGCTGACCATCCCGATCGCGCTGATCGGCGTCGTCGCGGGCATTTATCTTGTCGGCTTTTCCGTCAACATCATCACGCTTTTGGCGCTGGTTCTGGCGACCGGCATGGTGGTGGACGATGCGATCATCGTTCTGGAAAACATCATCCGCCAGCGCGACCGGGGCATGAGCGTGAAGGCCGCCGCCGTGATCGGCACGCGCGAGGTCTTTTTCGCGGTGGTCTCCACCACGGCGACGCTCGCCGCCGTCTTCATCCCCATCTCGTTCCTGCCGGGCGTGGCGGGCGGTTTGTTCCGTGAGTTCGGCTTCGTTCTCGCCATTTCGGTGACCCTGTCGGCTTTCATCGCGCTGACGCTTTGCCCCATGCTGGCGGCCGCGATGCTGCCCGACCAGGAGCGGAAGGCGGGGCCGCTCAAGCGCGGTCTCAGCGCGCTGGGCAACCGCTTCGCGGCCATTTACGCCGCGCTCTTGCGCCTCTGCCTGCGCTATCCCCTCCCCGTTCTCGCCGCGTCCATCGTCTTTGCCGTTGGCGCGCTGGGTGTCTTCGCGGGCCTGCCGCAGCAGCTGACGCCGGCGGAGGATCGGGGCACCGTGCTCATGAGCATTTCCGCCCCCCAGAGCGCCAGCCTCGACTATACGAACGAGCAGATGCGACAGGTGGAAGAGATCGTCCTGCCCTATGTCGAAAGCGGCGAGGCGACCAGCGTCTATGCCCGCATCGGCACGGGCACCGGCAATGGCGCCTTCATGGTGATGACGCTGACCGACTGGGGCGCGCGCGTGCGCACGCAGCAGGAGATCGCCACAGAACTCAACCGCGCCTTTCGCGACATTCCGGGCGTGCAGGCCCGCGCGATCCAGCCGAACTCGCTCGGCATTCGCGGCGGCGGGCGCGGGCTTCAGTTCGCGTTGGCCGGCCCGAGCTATCAGGCGCTGTCGGATACGGCCGAGGCGCTGGAAGCGGCGATGAACGAAGACGGGCGTTGGGGCCGCGTGCAGCTCGCCTTCGACACGACGCAGCCGCAGCTTTCAGTTTCGATCGACCGGCAGAAGGCCTCCGACCTCGGCATCGACATCAACGGCCTGTCGGCCGCCATGCAGTCGCTTCTCGATGGGCGCGAGATCGGCACGACCTATGTCGAGGATCGCTCGGTACCGATCCACATCGTCTCGACCTCGCACCCGATCAACGACCCGAGCGACCTCTCCAATATCTTCGTGAAGACGACCGACGGACGCTTCATTCCCATGTCGTCCATCGCAAGCGTCACGGAGGAGGCCATCGCGCCCTCGCTGGCGCGCGAGAACCAGTCGCGTTCCGTCGCGCTGTCGGCCGACCTTCGGCCGGGCTATTCGATCGGCGAAGGTTGGGCGGATCTCCAGAGCTTCGCGGCCGGCAAGATCGGCGACTCCATGCGCCTCGTGCCACTGGCGGAAGCGGCGACGCTTCAGGAAACCTCGAGCGGCCTCGCGCTCGTCTTCGGCTTCGCCATCATCGTGGTGTTTCTGGTGCTGGCGGCGCAGTTCGAAAGCTTCGTCTCGGCCCTCATCATCATCGCCACCGTGCCCTTCGGCGTCGCCTGCGCGATCTATTCCATGGGCTTTTTCGGCGAAAGCCTGAACCTCTACTCGCAGATCGGCTTGGTGCTGCTGGTCGGCATCATGGCGAAGAACGGCATTCTGATCGTGGAATTCGCCAATCAGCTGCGCGAGGACGGTTTGTCCGTGCGCGAGGCCGTGGAGCAAGCGTCCATCATCCGCCTGCGCCCGGTGCTGATGACGATGATCGCGACGATCGTCGGCGGCGTGCCGCTGATCTTCTCGACCGGGGCCGGGGCCGAAGCGCGCGTGACGCTCGGCTATGTCATCGTCGGCGGGCTCGGCCTTGCGACGCTGGCGACCCTATTCC